>JAEYQF010000367.1 GCA_023410155.1 Verrucomicrobiota bacterium
GCCGGCACGGGCACAGCGGTGGTGCCCCTCGCGGATGACATGATGACGCCGCTAGCGCCGCCCCGCGTGGTCGTGCGGGCGACCGCCGACTGGCAGATCTACGAACGCAATCGGCACTGGTATGACAGGAACTGGGAGACATGGCACACCGTTGAAGGACCCTTCGTGGTCGCCCACGGAGGCCGCTACTTCTGCCTCTATTCGGGCGGCCGTTGGGAGACCGCGGATTACGGCGTCGGATTCGCCGTCGCCGATCATCCGCTGGGGCCGTGGAAAGACGAATGGGGGCATCTCGGACCGACGGTGGTGAGGGGGCGCGAGGGGGAAGTGCTCGGGCCCGGTCACAACAGCGTGGTCCTCGGTCCTGATGATCGGACCGCCTATGTCGTTTACCACGCATGGGACCCGAAAAAGACCGCTCGGCGGATGTGTATCGACCCGCTCGTCTGGATCGAAGGCTGTCCGCGCTGCCTCGGTCCGACGTGACCTGGACCTCCCGTTGCGGCGGTCGCGCTCTCCTGTCACGCTTTAGAAAACCCCGGAGTGGGCCGATAAGCTGAGTGGTGGCGCCCCTCCGCCGAAATCGCAGGTGAGGGCCACTGCATTATGGCCAACATCCTTCTCGTCGATCCGTCGGAGATGGCGCGCAAGGCGATGCGCGGGGTGCTGGCTCGGGCGCGTCACCGGCTGGCGTGCGCAGGCGATGTCATCGAAGGCTGGGATCTCGTTTCCCAGCACGTGAAGGTCGATGCCGTTTTTCTCGAGCTCAAGCTCGAGCTCGAATCCGGTCTCGGGCTGCTGCAACGATTCCGAAACGACGCATTTTTCAAAACGCTGCCGGTGATCATCTACACGAGCGCTGGCGATCGTGAGGCAGTTAAACGAGCGCTTGAGCTCAAGGTGCAGAATTTCCTGATCAAGCCTTACCACGACGAACACATCCTCGCCGAAGTCGGCAAAGCCCTCGCGAACCCGTGGCGCGCCGCGCTCTTCGAGGAGGAAAAGTCCTTCTGCAAGATGATGGGCTACACCCCGGAGAGCCTGCACCAGATGCTGCGCGCCGTGCAGGCTGACCTGCAGGCGAGCATGCCGCGGCTGCATGGTTTTCTGCAGGCCAAGGACATCAGCGGCGCGATGTCGACCCTGACCAGACTCGTGTCGCAGGCCGAAGCAGCCGGCGCCTGGGGCATCGTGGAGTATCTAAACGAAATGCGCGACCGCGCCGAAGAGGGGCAGTGGGGCGCGTTTCTCCAGTCGGTCGAAGCGGGCCCGATCGCAGACCGCATCCTGACCGCCCATCTCGTGCCCTCGTTTGTGCCCGAGCCATTTCTCACCGAACACGAACGCGACGAAGAAGCAGAAGCGGCCGCCCGCGCAGTGTGGTTCAACGCGCCCAAGGAACACCGCTGCCCGGTCGTCTCTCCGGAGGAACTGGAGCGGCAGGTCGCCGCGCTCGCGGGTTTTCCGATCATCGACTCGATCGCCGCCTCTTTTCGCATGTCGGCGACGGGGCACCCGTCGAGCCTCGCGCCGCTCATGGACCTTTCCGAAAAAGATCCTGCGCTCAGCGTGCAATTGCTGGTGGCCGCCAACAAGGCTCGTCGAGCCGACGACAAGGATCCCGAACCTATCGAGAATCCGCGTCTTTGCATTGGGCTGCTGGGCGAACTCCGACTCGCCTCGCTGGCAGCGGGACTCGTCACCACGGACGAACATTGGATGAATCTCCCGCCGTGTTCCTGGCCCCATTCTCGCATGTTCCAACTCGGGGTTGCGCGCATGGCCCGCTACACCTGCACCTACCTCGAGATGCCCAGCCTTGAAGCCCGCGCGTATGCCGCGGGCCTCATGCACGATGTGGGTAAACTGCTCCTCCTGCACCTGCATCCCCACGGGTTCCAGGCGATCGTCGACTTCGCGCGCGAACACAAGGTCACTCACGCGCAGGCGGAGCGGGTGTTCCTGGGCTGCACCTCGCGGGAACTCGCCGGACAATTCGCCGACGCGCACGGCCTGCCCCGCTGTCTCGGCAGCGTGATGCGCTGGGCGGACGCGCCAGCACCCGAGCATGACGACGCAGAACTCGTCGCCATCGTCGCACTCGCGCGTCACCTCTGTCGCCTCAATCGCGTTGGATGGAGCGGAGAGATGGTGCGCGAAGAGGAAGCGCCGATTGAAAGCACGCCCGAGTGGCAGATCCTGAGGCACCGCGTTTTCCCGAGCTTCAGCGTGCAGAAATTCGAGGCCGAAGCGCACGCTGAGTGCCGCGCGCTGAAACTCGAACTCGCCGGCCGACTCAACGTGCCGCAGCTGTAGGCGAGCGAAGCGTGGGGCGCACGCTTAACCCTGCAGGCCGCGCAGTCTTCGCGCCTGCGGCGTGAAGAACTTGTTTGCGTTACCCTCGCGCCACGGTCGCGGACGACACGACGATCCGAATCAAGGGAGCGGTGGTCGCAGATGTGGTCCCCGTCTCCGCTGCCGAGCGATGGCCAAAAGTAACTGATAGTTGACGTTGTTGGTTTCGTTGAGCTCGGCAGTCGTGCCGAAGTCAGAATCGTCGTGCGCGGAGGTGCGCGCCGAGTTGGGCGGCGGTGCAGACGGCGGGGCTCGGCTGCGGACTCGGTCGGACATTGTCTGCCACGGGTCGCGCGGGCGCTGGAACGCGTCGGACTCAGGTCCGGACTTGGTCGCGACGAGGTGCGGACCGCGTCGGGATCTGGTGCGCACCGGGTCGCGGCATGGTGCGGATTCGGTCCAGACATTGTCCGGATCGGGTCGCGGCACGATGCGCACCGGGTGGGGCCACGGTGCGGATCAGGGGGCCATTTGGGCGCGGGCTTGGGCGAGCGCTTCAGCCAGCTCAGGGAGCTTGATAGGCTTGCTGATGTAGGCGTCCATGCCGGCAGCGAGGCAGATCTCGCGGTCGCCTTGCATCGCGTTCGCGGTGAGAGCGACAATCCACGGACGATAGTCGATGGAGGCACGGGTGCGAAGCTGGCGGGTAGCAGAGAGGCCGTCCATTTCTGGCATTTGCACATCCATCAGGATGATGTCGTAGCGCTGGCGTTTTACCGCCTCGAGCACTTCGAGTCCGTTGGCCGCGAGGTCGGCGCGGTAGCCCAGCCGCGCGAGCATGTGCTGCACGACGCGCTGGTTGACCGAGTTGTCCTCGGCGACGAGCACGTGTTCAGCGTGCGTGTAATCGGGGCCGACTGGCGGGACCGGGGCGGGCCGGGCGACCACGGGTGCGGGCGTGCAAAGTTTCGCGAGTGCATCGAAGATCTGCGCGGGCTTGGCAGGCTTGGTGAGACAACTGGCGAAGATCTTTTTCTCGTCGCCGAAATCGCGTGTGCCGAGGGAAGTGAGAAGGACGATCGGCAGTTCGCGGGGCGAGCGGAGAACGCGGATGGATTGCGCGAGCATGAGACCGTCCATGCCGGGCATCTGCATGTCGAGGATGGCGAAGTCAAAACGCTCGCCGGCGCGGAGAAGCACGAGGGCGGCGGCGCCGGATTCGACGGCGATCGCCTCGATCCGCCAGGAGGCGGCGAGGGCGGTGAGGATGCGGCGGTTGGTCGCGTTATCGTCGACGACGAGAAGGCGGCGGCCGGCCAGGCTGATGGGAGCCGGCGCGGCGTGCGGGCGGGGCGCCGCCGCAACCGGCTCGACGAGCACGTCGAAACGAAAGGTGGTCCCGCGGCCGACTTCGCTTTCGACGGACATCGCACCGCCCATCAGCTCGGTGAGGCGGCGTGAGATCACGAGGCCGAGGCCGGTGCCGCCGTAGCGGCGCGTGGTGGAGGCGTCGACTTGCGAGAACGATTGGAAGAGCCGCGGCAGCGCCTCGGGTGGAATGCCGATGCCGGTGTCGCGCACGGAGCAGCAGAGCCGGTAACGACCGCCCGCGGTGTATTCACCTTTCAAGGACAGGAGAACCTCGCCGCGCTCGGTGAACTTGACGGCATTGCCGAGGAGGTTGACCAGAATCTGGCGCAGGCGCGTCACGTCGCCGCGGACGAACTCGGGCACGCCGTCCGCGATCTCGCAGAGGAGATCGAGCTCTTTCTGCGCGGCCCGGGGGGCGAGCAGGTCGAGCGCGCCGTCGACGCACTCGCGGATGGAGAATTCCTCGTGCTCGAGATCGAGGCGGCCGGACTCGATCTTCGAGAAGTCGAGGATGTCGTTGATGATGCCCAGCAAGGCGTCGCCGCTGTTGCGAATGGTCTCCGCGAATTCGCGCTGCTCGGGCGTGAGCGCGGAGTCGAGGAGCAGGGAGGTCATGCCGATCACGCCGTTCATCGGCGTGCGGATCTCGTGGCTCATGACGGCGAGGAACTGGCTCTTCGCGACGCTCGCCGCCTCGGCCGCTTCCTTGGTGGCGCGGAGTTCTTCATCGGCGTTTTTGCGGGCGGTGATGTCCTGGATGAAACCTTCGTAGTAGAGCACTTCACCCTCTTCGCCGCGCACCGCGCGAGCGTGCTCGCAGATCCAGATGATGGAGCCGTCGCGGCGGTAGACCTGATACTCGAGCCCGCGCACTTCGCCGCGCTCTGCCATGAGTTGCTTGAACGTCTGGCGGACCGTCGGATCGACGTAGATGTTGCGTGAGATGTCCTGGACGTGAGCGGTGAGTTCCTCGGGCGAGTCGTAGCCATACATGCGCGCGAGGGCGGGGTTCACGAGCAGGTAGTGTCCTTCGGGGGTAGACTGGAAGATGCCCTCGACAGCGTTCTGCACGATGCTCTGAAAGCGCTCGAGCGAACTGGGCCATGCCGGCGCCGTGTCGCCGGCGCGGAGAAGAGGAGGGCGGAGTGCGTCCATGCCCGCAAGGTGCACGCCTCGTGCCAGCGGGAGGACGGGGCGGAACGAGGCGACGGAGAATTAGGACAGCGCGAGACACTCTGCAGATGCGCTGCACCCCGCCTTCAACTTGCTCTCGCGCCCTAAAGTTCGGCCCGATTGCGGCGATTGCTTTCGGTCGCGCGCCAGCGATCAGACGTAAACGCCGCCGCCGAGCAGGCGTTCGCCGTCGTAAAACGCAAGGATTTGGCCGCTGGCGAGGCCCCGTTGCGGCGTGGCGAAAACGATCCGTGCGGTCTGGCCTTCCTCGGGAATGAACTCGATCGGGACGCGTGGATCCCGGTAGCGCACCCGGCCTTCGAGCGAGCGGCGCGTGACGAGCGGTGCACCGATCCAGCTCAAGGAGTGGACGCGCACCTCGCGCTGGAAAAGCCCGGGTGCATCCGGCGAGTCGAAAGCGACGAGCAGCGCGCGATCCGCGGCGCGCTTGCCGACGACGACGTAGGCCTGGTGGTCGGTGTTGGAGGGCACCCCGATGCCTTTGCGCTGACCGAGCGTGTAGAAATGAAGTCCGCGGTGGCGGCCAATCTCGCGCCCATCGGTGGCGCGCACAATCGGGCCGGGCGCGTCGGGCACGTAGGCCCGGAGGAAGTCCTGCATCTTCACCTCACCGATGAAGCAGATGCCTTGCGAATCTTTCTTCTCGGCCGTGGCAAGTCCGGCTTCGCGCGCGAGGCGGCGCAGCTCAGGCTTCGGCAGATCGCCGATCGGAAAACGCGCGTCGCGCAACTGCTCCTGATTCAGCAGCGCGAGGAAGTAGGATTGGTCCTTGTTCTTGTCGGCGCCCTCGAGCAGGGAGAATTGCGGATTGCCGAGTGGGGAGGGGGGATTGATCGGCAGCGCGACGTCTGCCGCGGTGCTTGGGGGAGATTCCTCTTCGCAATTGCGCGGCGCCACGCGTCGGGCGTAGTGGCCGGTGGCAACGGCGTCGAAACCGTTGGCCCTCGCCCACGCGCGAAAAACGCCGAATTTGATCTCGCGATTGCACATGATGTCGGGATTCGGCGTAAGGCCCCGCGCGTATCCATCGTGCAGATACGCAACGACGATCTCCCGGTATTCGCGCATGAGATTCACGACGCGAAACTCGATCCCGATCTGCCCGGCGACACGGCGGGCATCCTCGATGTCCTGCTGCCAGGGGCAGTCGCCGATGATGTTGTCCTCATTGATCCAATTTTTCATGTAGGCGCCGACGAGGTCGTAGCCCTGCTGCTTGAGCACGAGCGCGGCGACGGAGCTGTCGACTCCGCCGGACATGGCGACGAGGATCTTTTCGCGGGCTGGCACGCGGCGATTACGACGCGGGCAAGGGGAGGGATGTCAAATCCGTGTCGCAGGATGGGTCGGCGCTTGTCGTGTCCCGCCCGGTGCGGCAGAACGAACGGGTGCGCACGAAGATTGCGGGGTTCCTTCTTTTCATACTCCTGACCGCGTTGGCGGTCGCGCAAACGGCGGTGCCCGTGGCGCCGCCTCGACCGCCGATCCCGGAGGTCAAGCATGTCCTGCTGGTGAGCATCGACGGGTTGCGACCGGACCGGGCGCTGCTCGCGGATGCGCCGGTATTGAGGTCGCTGATACGCAGAGGTGCTTACACGTTCTGGGCCCGGACGACGGCGGTTTCAATCACGCTGCCATCGCACACGAGCATGGTCACGGGCGTGAAGCCGGACAAACACGGCATCGTGTGGAACTGGGATCTGCCGCTGGCTGAACCGGTGTATCCGCGGGTGCCGACGGTGATGGAGATGGCCACTCGAGCTGGCTACTCGACTGCGTTGATCGCGGGGAAGTCGAAGTTCAGTTTCCTCAACAAGCCGGGCACGATCGCCCATGTCTCCGTGCCCGCACCGCATACTTCCGGCGGAAACGAGGTCGTGGTCGAGAACGCGCGTCGCATCGTGCTCGCCCATCGGCCGACCTTTGCGTTCGTGCATTTCCCCGACGTGGATGCGGTCGGGCACGCGCAGGGCTGGGGACAAGCCGGACAACTGGCGAAAATCGAGCAGACCGACGCGCAGCTCGGCCAGGTCTTGGCAGCCTACGAAGAGGCGGGCGTTCTGGACTCGACGATCGTGCTCGTCTCAGCGGACCACGGTGGTGCGGGCCTCTCGCACGGTGCCGACGATCCGCGCAGCCGCCACATCCCTTGGATCATCGCCGGGCCCGGCGTCCGACAAGGCATGGACCTCACGCAGCAGGCGACTCTCGAGGTGAACACCGAGGACAGCGCGGCGACGATCTGCTGGTTGCTCGGACTGCGACAACAGCCCTACTTCGACGGCAAGCCGGTGTTTGCAGCGTTCGAGACCCGGGAAAACGTAGATTCCGGAACATCAGGCGAAGCAGGAAATTAAGTTTCCCACTTGTGGGTTGCGCGGCGTGGAGGATGCTTTGCGCCTTCTATGCCGTCATCGGTGCACCGTATTGTCCGCGCTTGGCAGGACTCGTTGAATTCGGGAGTGGTGGAGTTTGACCGCGATTGGAAAGCGGCACGTCCTCCGCTCCTGTCGTTTGGGAGCCAGTGTCCGGCTCCCGCGGGCCTCAAACCCGCGTCTCCGCTCACCGTGGGACGCATCTATGGATACTTCGCCCACGGGGCGGATATCGCGTTTTTGCTGCCCGCTGCGCACGCTGGTGCGGATGGTTTGCGGGACGCGCTGTATGTGGCGGGAGATTTCAACGGCTGGCAGGAAGCGGTGGGGAAGGACGAGTGGCGGATGCGCCTCGTCGAGCTCGAGGGCGAGAAAGTGTTTCTGTGGTCCGGCGAGTCGGCGAAGTTTTTCCGACCGGCGGGGCAGCGCTTCAAATTTGTGACGGGCGAGCACCAGTGGTTGAGTTTCCCCGGCGATGCGCCGAACGCGGTGCGCGACGAGTCGGGCAACATCAACCGGGTGGTGGACGCGACGCGGACGGGGCGGCATCTGTGGCGTTTCGAGTGCGCGCAGCCGCTGGATTTGTCGGAGCCGGTGATCGTGAGCTGGGCGAATTCTTCCGAAGGCTCCCAGGTGCCGCTGGCGCCGGGGAACTTCTTCTACCGGCTGCACAGCGATCTGCCGATGGGCGCGTTGGTGCGCTCGCAGGACACGATCTTCCGGCTGTTCGCCCCGCGGGCGAAGAAGGTCACGCTCTTTCTTTGCGAGCGCCTCGCGGATCAGGAAAACGCCCGCGAGATCGCGCTCAGCCGTCGCCCCGATCACCACGGCACGTCCGGCGTGTGGGAACACCGGGAGGCGAAGCGGCTGCATGGCTGGTTCTATTGGTATAAGGTCGATGGTGTGCGCGAAGGGGCGGGCGTGTTTCACCCGGACCAGCGCGTGCTCGATCCCTACGCGCTCGCCACCGTGGATCGCGCCGGGCCAGGCATCGTGCTGGATCGTGACTGGATCGGGCAGGCTCCGCGCGACTTCAAAACGCCGCCGTGGCAGGATCTCGTGATGGTGGAGGCCCACGTGCGGGACCTCGTGGCGAACGCTCCGATCGAACTCACGCCGGACGAACGGCGGGGTTTCTCGGGTCTGAAGAAATGGGTCGAAAGTCCCGAATTCTATTTGCACCGGCTCGGCGTGAACTGCGTGGAGCTGCAGCCGATCCAGGAGTTCGATAACGCGAGTCCGGAGGAGTATCACTGGGGCTACATGACGACAAACTACTTCGCGCCCGAGAGCAGCTATGCCCTCGAGCCGGAGAAGGCGTCGGGCGTCCGCGAGCTGCAGGCGCTCGTGAAGGCCTTCCACGCGCGGGGCATCGCGGTGGTGCTCGACGTCGTTTACAACCACGTCGGGGAGCCCGCGCACCTGATGTTCGTGGACAAGCTCTACTACTTTGAGCAGGACGCGGCGGGGAAGCTCTCCAACTGGAGCGGTTGCGGCAATGACCTGCGCGCGCGCTCCGCGATGGCGAAGCGGCTGATCATCGACAGTCTCATCCACTTCGTGGAGGCGTATGGGGTGGATGGTTTCCGCTTCGACCTGGCGGAGCTGCTTGGGCTCGACGTGCTCCGCGATATCGAGGCGGCGCTGAAGCGGGTAAAACCGGACGTGATCCTCATCGCCGAACCCTGGAGCTTCCGCGGTCACATCGCCGGACTCCTGCGCGACACCGGTTGGGCGTCATGGAACGACGGATACAGGAACTTCCTCCGCGACTACGTGCGTGGCAACGGTGACGCCGGTCGCATGGAGTATTTCGTGAAGGGGTCGCCCTGGTATTTCGCGAAGTGGCCCGCGCAGACGGTCAACTACACCGAGTCGCACGACGATTCGGCGTGGATGGATATCATCACCGAGCACGGCAATCACGACGCCCTCGTGCCCACCGAGGCGGACCGGCACCGCACCCATCTGATGGCGGCGATCCTGTTCATGTCGCTCGGGATCCCGTTGCTCTCGGCCGGTCAGGATTTCCTGCGAACCAAGCGCGGCGTGAACAACACTTACCAGCGCGGCGACCTCAACGCCCTCGATTACCGCCGGCTCTATCGCTATCTCGGCACGCACACGTATTTCGCGGAATGGATCGCGTTTCGTCGTAGCAAACTCGGGCGTCTGCTGCGGTTGTTTACCCGACCCAGCGAGGGCTACTTCCGTTTCTTCCGGATCGAGGGTTCCCCCGCACTCGCGATGCTGGTCAACGCCGACAACTCTCACGGCAGCGCCCAGCTCCTGTTTGCCTGCAACCCCACGACCGGCGATGCGTTCATCCCGCTGGATGACGCGGTGACTTCCGGAGTCTGGCGGCAACTCGCCAATCACGAGCGGTTCTTTGGGGCGGGCACGAGCGCGACCGCTCCCGTCGAACGCGAACTCTACCTGCCGCCGCTGGGTTGCGGGTTGTGGACTCGTGACACTTAGTCCGCAAAAAACACACGGATTAAGCCAGTCATTGCACAGCCAAAACCCTTGCAACGGGCAGGGTAGGCTATTCATTCGCCTTTCCCCGCGTCCATGCGGGGCACAATCCTCCCTCAGTAATCAACAGTCAGAACCTAACGGAAAGTCCTCCCATGGCAGTCAAAGTCGCTATCAATGGTTTCGGCCGCATCGGCCGCCTCGTATTCCGCGCGCTGGTCGAGCAGGGTCTGCTCGGGTCGACGCTGGACGTCGTCGCTGTCGGCGACATCGTGCCGGCGGATAACCTGGCCTACCTGCTCAAGTATGACTCTACGCAGGGCAAGTTCCAGGGCACCGTGGGTTCCAAGAAGTCCGCCGCCGACAAGGCCGAGGACGATGTGCTCGTGGTCAACGGCAAGGATATCCTCGTCGTCTCCGCCAAGTCTCCCGCCGAGCTCCCCTGGGCCAAGTTGGGCGTCGATCTCGTGATCGAGTCCACCGGCCTCTTCACCGACGCCGAGAAGGCCAAGGGCCACATCACCGCCGGCGCCAAGAAGGTCATCATCTCCGCTCCGGCCAAGGGCGAAGACATCACCGTCGTGATGGGCGTCAACGACGACAAACTCGATTTCGCCAAGCACAACATCATCTCCAACGCCTCCTGCACGACGAACTGCCTCGCGCCGATCGTTTCCGTGCTCATCAAGGAAGGCTTCGGCGTGGTCGAGGGTCTGATGACCACGATCCACTCCTACACCGCGACCCAGAAGACGGTCGACGGTCCCTCCAAGAAGGATTGGAAGGGTGGCCGCTCTGCCGCCATCAACATCATCCCGTCCTCGACCGGCGCCGCCAAGGCCACCGCGCTCGTTCTCCCCGAGGTCAAGGGCAAGCTCACCGGCATGTCCTTCCGCGTTCCGACCCCGACGGTGTCGGTGGTCGACCTCACGGTGAAGACCGAGAAGCCCACCTCGCTCGCCGAGATCAAGGCCGCGATGAAGAAGGCTTCCGAGACCTATCTGAAGGACGTGCTCGGCTACACCGAGGACGAGGTCGCCTCCAGCGACTTCATCCACGACAAGCTCTCGTCCATCTTCGACGCCGGCTCCTCGATCGAGCTGAACCCGACGTTCTTCAAGCTCGTGTCCTGGTATGACAACGAGTGGGGCTACTCCAACCGCGTTGTCGATCTGACCAAGAAGATCGCCGCCAAGCTGTAATCTTCGAACTCGTTCCGAACCTCTATTGAACCACAGAGGCACGGAGGACACAGAGGTGGACTTCTTACCTCTGTGCACTCTGTGACTCTGTGGTTCTTCTTTTTCCAACCATGCCCAAATTTAAATCCATCCGCGACCTGAACCTCGCCGGCAAACGCGTCCTCATGCGTGTGGACTTCAACGTCCCGCAGGACAAAGCCACCGGCGCCATCACCAACAACCAGCGCATCGTCGCCGCGCTGCCCACGATCAAGTTCGCCCTCGAGAAAGGCGCGTCGGTCGTCCTCATGTCGCACCTCGGCCGTCCGGACGGACAGAAGAAGGAAAAGTATTCCCTCAAGCCCGTGGCCGCCGAACTCGAGAAGCTCCTCGGCAAGCCCGTGAAGTTCCTCGACGACTGCGTTGGCCCCGCGGTCGAAGCCGCCTGCGCTCCCGGCGCCCTCAAGGCCGGCGACGTCGTTCTCCTCGAAAACCTCCGCTTCCACATCGAGGAAGAGGGCAAGGTGAAGGTGAAGAACGCCGACGGTTCCGAAACGAAGCTCAAGGCCGAGCCCGCCAAGGAAGCCGAATTCCGCGCTTCGCTCTCCAAGCTCGGCGACGTTTACGTCAACGACGCTTTCGGCACTGCCCACCGCGCGCACAGCTCGATGGTCGGCGTGAATCTCCCCGAGAAGGCCGCCGGTTTCCTGATGGAAGCCGAGCTCAACGCCTTCGCCAAAGTCCTCGAGACCCCGCAGCGCCCGCTGCTCGCCATCCTCGGTGGCGCGAAGATCGCGGACAAGATTCCCCTCATCAACAACCTCCTCGAGAAAGCCAACGTCCTCATCATCGGCGGCGGCATGGCCTTCACATTCAAGAAGGTCGTTTTCGGCAAGCAAATCGGCACGTCGCTCTTCGATACCGAAGGCGCAAAGATCGTCCAGGAGCTGGTCGATAAAGCTAAGGCCAAGGGCGTAAAACTCGTGTTCCCGATCGATTTCGTCGCCGCGGACAAGTTTGCTCCCGACGCCGCCACGCAGGTCGTCGGCGAGGATATCCCCGAGGGCTGGCAGGGCCTCGACGCTGGCCCGAAATCCATCGCGCTCTACCGCGAGACGATCCTCGGCGCGAAGACCATCATCTGGAACGGCCCTCCGGGCGTGTTCGAGTTCGAGGCCTTCTCCGGCGCGACCAAGGCCATGGCTGACGCCATCGCCGAAGCGACCGCGACGGGCGCGACGACCGTTGTCGGCGGTGGCGACACCGCTACGGCCGCGAAGAAATTCGGCGCCGATTCCAAGGTCAGCCATTGCTCGACCGGCGGCGGCGCGAGCCTCGAGTTCCTCGAGGGCAAAGTCCTCCCCGGCGTCGCGTTCCTGGAAGCCTAACTATCGGAGTAGCGAGTAGTGAGTAGCGGGTAGCGAGCCTTCGGCACGCGACCCGCTTTCTAAAAACTACTCGCTACCTGCTACGCACCACTCGCTACTTTCAACACCATGAACCCCCGTAAGAAACTCATCGCCGGCAACTGGAAGATGAACAAGACGAACGGCGACGCCGTCGCGCTCGTCAAAGACATCGTCACCTCCGCTGGCAAAGCGACCGAAGTCGAAATTGTCATCGCGCCGCCGTTCACCGCGCTCGAGTCCGCGGCCAAGGCTCTGGAAGGCTCCAACGTGAAACTCGCGGCGCAGAACATGCACCACGAAGCCAGCGGCGCCTTCACCGGCGAAGTCTCGGCTCCCATGCTTCGCGCGCTCTTCGCCACCCACGTCATCCTCGGCCACAGCGAACGCCGCACCTACTTCCAGGAGAGCGACTCCTTCATCAATCAGAAGGTCCTCGCCGCGCTGAAGAACCAACTCAAGCCCATCCTCTGCATTGGCGAAACACTCGCCGAACGCGAAGCCGGCATCACGTTGAAAGTCGTGCAGACGCAGCTCGAGGCCGGCCTCGAGGGTGTGAGCAAGGAGCAGGCTCCCTCGGTCGTGATCGCCTACGAGCCTGTCTGGGCCATTGGCACGGGCAAAGTCGCCACCACGGACCAGGCACAGGAAGTGCACGCCTTCATCCGCGAGTTGCTGGTGAAACTCTTCGGCGACGCCATCGCCCAGAAGATTCGCATCCTCTACGGCGGCTCGATGAAGCCCGCCAACGCGCCCGAACTGCTCGCGCAAAAGGACATTGATGGCGGCCTGATCGGTGGAGCCTCGCTCGAAGCCCGCAGCTTCGTCGAGCTCATCAAAGCAGCCGAGGCAGCGAAGTAATCGCCGCGCTAGATTCTCGTTTTCACCAAGGGTGCAGGCTCCGGCCTGCACTCTTTTTTGTTGGTCGACACGCGCAGGCTCCCCACACGGCCGCCTGACGATTCTCGCCACCCGGTCCGCTCAATGCCGCGACCGTGTCCGCATCCGGGTTCGACTCGACCCGCTCACGGGCGCGACCGTGTCCGCACTCAGGCTCGACTCGATCCGCACTGGATCCCGAACCGGGCTAGTCCTTCTTGCGGCGGTAAGTGACGAGGTAGCGGGAGTCGCCGGTCGTGGTGGCGAAATCGGCGGAGTAGCGGCCGTCTAGTCCGTAGCAGATTCGGAGGCGGTCACCCATCACTTGATAAATGCAGGCAATCGTGCGGCCCGCATTGGGGCCGGCGGTGCCGCGCAGTTCGAGGCGCCCCGGCTCGTGTCCCGGTTTCTGATCGAGGCGGCCGGTATCCGATATCTGGTTACCGAAGCGCACGGTGTAGCGCGTCGGCGTCAGCTCCAGTTCGAGCGAGAGCATCGCTTCGGGCGGCGCGGTTTCTCCAGAGAGCTCGGCGCGGATCGCCTGCCAGTGACCAAAGAGAGACATCGGGTGTTTGGTGAGACAGACCTTAGGCGCGCTTGAGGACGTCGCGCGGTGTCGTTTCGACGGCCGCGGGGGCTGCGAGCTCCTTGGCGCCGCGTGCGCCGAGCTCGGCGAAGCGACGGGCGCCCGGGAGGACGGACGCTTCGAAGGAGCCGACGGCGGAGTTGTAGCCTTTGAGGGCGGTGTCGAGAGCCCGGCCGACTTTGTCGAGGTTCTCGGCAAACGTCGCCATGCGGTCGTAGAGTTGACGGCCCAGGAGGCTGATCTCCTCCGCATTCTTGGAAACGGATTCCTGGCGCCAGCCGTAGGCCGCGGCCTTGAGGAGCGCGATGAGGGTCGAAGGCGTGGCCAGGAGAACGCGTCGGGTGAGTGCGCGATCCATGAGCGTGTTGTCCGCATGGAGCGCAGCGCCGAGGAATTGGTCGCCGGGGAGGAAGAGGACGACGAACTCGGGGGCGGGCTGAAACTGTTCCCAGTAGTTTTTCGCGCCGAGGGCGTCGATGTGGCTGCGGACTTTCTGGGCGTGCTCCGTCAGGCGCGCGGAGCGGACGGCATCGTCGGTGGTTTCCGCGGCGGCGCGGAAGGACTCGAGCGGAGTCTTGGCATCGACGACGATGCGCTGGCCTCCGGGAAGCCGCACGACGAGGTCGGCGCGGAGGCTGCCTGAGGTTTCCTGTTCGCAGAAATCGCAGTAGCCGAGCATGTCCGCCATCTCGACGACGCGGCGGAGCTGGAGTTCGCCCCAGCTGCCGGCGTAGGTGGTGGAGCGGAGTGCGGTGGAGAGGCGGGACGCTTCGGTCTGGAGCTGAAGTTGCGCGGTGTTGAGCGAGCGGAGCTGCTCGGAGAGGGTGCCGTAGGCTTCCTTGCGGGCGTTTTCGATGGCGATGATCTTGGCGTCGACTTTCTCGAGGGATTCCTTGAGCGGCTTTACGAGTGAGTCGATGGCCTGCTGGCGTTTGCCGAGTTCGTCGGCGGATTGTTGGTGGAGTTTGCCAAACGTTTCGCGGGCCAGCTCGAGAAACGACTGATTGTTGGAGCGGAGCGCGTCGGCGGAGAGCGCTTTGAAGGAGGCGGTGAGTTGCTCGTGAGCGGAAGTGAGGGCGGCGAGTTTCTCGGTGGCTGTGGCGCGTTCGGAGGCGAGCTGGGCCTGCAGTTGCGCGTGTTCCGCGGCGAGGCGCGTGGATTCGGCTCGAGTTGAAGCGAGTTCGGAGCGCGCCGTGCCGAGTTCGGCTTCAAGGAGGCGGGCACGTTCAGCAAGGGTCGCGGCGCGAGCGTGGGCGATGAACCATCCGAGGGCGCCAGCGAGCACGGCGGCGATCAGCGCGATGAGAATTTCCATGGAGCGCGGAGTGAAGGAGAGGCGGTGCGCGGGGTCAAACCGGGGGCACTGCGACGGACGTGAAACGGGAGAAGCGGGCCGCGAGGGCAAGCTCGCTACGAGGCTCAAGCACTGGCCGAGAAGGCAGGTCGCGGCGGTGTCCCGCCAGCGTCAACGGT
>JAEYQF010000013.1 GCA_023410155.1 Verrucomicrobiota bacterium
GACCTGACCCCAGTAAGCCGATCGTGCCGAACCCGAAATCGGCGACAAACTTCTCGGGTGACACGCCGAAGTTGAAATCGGCCAATGCACGCGCTCCGCCTACGAGCAGGGCTCCAAGAATAATAACCGCATGCAAGACGCGTTGCCGCACGATACCTCGCAAGGTCTGCCCTCCGATCAACCACGCGCGCCGGAAAGAAAGGGAGACGTCCGCACCCACGTTCATGCTATTTTCCCGCTCTCCTTTCGCAGCGCTTCGTCGAGCACGCGGCAATACGCCTGCTCCAGCCCGCCGATCTCCCGCTCCATCGTCGTGCAGCCGCTCGCTCGTTGCCGCAACCATGCCTGCAACTCCTCACGAAGGGCGGACGAAACATTCTCCAAGCGGACACCGGAGCACAGTTCCCGGGTGAGGCTGCTCACCGAACTGTCGCAGAGCTTCCGGCCGCCCAAAAGAATCACGACGCGATCGCACACTTGCTCGAGCGGGCCGATCAGATGGGAAGTGATCAATACCGTCCGCCCCGCCTGCTTCAGCGTCTTCACAATTCGCACGATCTCCGCCGTGCCATGCGGATCCACACCGGCGAACGGTTCGTCCATGATCAGCAGTTCCGGTTCATGCACCAGCGCTTGCGCGAGACCCGCTCGTTGACGCATCCCTCGCGAATACTCACCCAGCGGACGCGAAGCCACCGACGTCAGCCCCACCAGCGCGAGCACCGCGGCGACCCGCTCCCGCAGCTTCGGGCCGCTCAAGCCGCACAACTGGCCGTGGAACTCGACCAGCTCACGACCGGTTAAAAACCCCGGGAAGTCCGGCGTGTCTGGCACATAGCCGATCTGCTTCCGCACGGCGATCCCGCCTGGGGAGCCGCCGAGCACCGTGCACGAGCCACCGTTGGGTCGAGTCAGCCCGAGGACGATTTTCAGCGTCGTGCTTTTCCCGGAGCCATTCGGGCCGAGCAAGGCGACGACCTCTCCCCGCGCCATTTTGAAATCCAGCCCATGAAGAGCGCGCACTTTGCGCGAGGCGAGACCGGTCGCGTAGTCCTTGATCAGGCCCTCGGCCACCACCGCCTCGGTCGCGGGTGTCATGTCACTTGATCGTGAAACCGCGAAACACCGGCGCCCGCCGCCCTGCCACCCGATCCATCTTCCGGATGTAGCCGTGCATCCGCTCGCTCAACACCGAGACGAAATCCTCGATCTCATCAACCGTGCCCTCTATTTCCAGCTGCACCCTTCCGTCCGCGAGGTTCCGCACGAAACCGGAAACGTCGAACTCCTTCGCCACCTGCATCGTGGCGTAACGGGAACCGACGCCCTGCACGTGTCCGCTGAAGTATACGAGCTCGTGGTGCACATCGGACATGCGGGGAAAAGTTGCGCACGGCCCGCGTTGGCATCAACACGCAAGTAGGTCACCACCGCCAAGTCTTTGCCCTCGAACCCCCGCCTACCCGCTGTCGGGAATTTAGTTTGCTTTTCAGGTTTCGCGGGACTCAGTTTCCGCACATCCGAATGAGCAATTTCGATTCTGACGGAGCCCCTGAGAACGAGTGGGAAGAGCGCGGCGATCTGGCTTGGAACGAGTTCGATTGGGAGCGCTACCTTCGCGAGCAAGACGACGCCATCCATCGTTACCTCGGCTTCTACGAGGCCTGCAAAGCGAGCCCTGACCGCATCGACGACGTCGCTGAACTCATGCATTGGGGCAACGACTCCAGTGAGGAGGCCCGCTCCGACCAACCCACTTCAAGTGACAACGAAGAGGAAGATGAAGATTTCACGCCCCAGGGCGAAGTCTACACCCTGCACAAGAATCCGATCTTCGTCTCCACCAAGGGCCTTTATCTCAGCCTCCGCCGCAACTGGGAACTCACCGCCGGCGACCGCTCCCGGGTGCCGCAGCCCCTGGCCCTCGCACTGCTCTCCTCGCTTCACCGCGGCGAAGAACAGGCCGTCCACGCCATCCACGCGCTCGACTTCGGCGACTACGCGATGGCGGTGTCACTCTTCAAACGCGCGCTCAGCGCCTTGAACGGCACGCTCGCCCTCCTCAATGACTCGGCCGCTCTGGAGCACCGCGCCGTCCGCACTTATCGCGAGGAATCCCTTCCGCGGCTCTTCGACCTGCGCGAGATCTGGCTGCGCGTCATCAACGAGTGCCGCCAGGAACTCAAGCGTCCCGCCGACGGCGAAACCTGACGGCGGCGCGTGTTTCGCGCGCACGATTTTCTCCGGCAAATCCGCCTTGCACTTTGTTCGGAGCGCGTTTGCCTCGGACTTCCTCGAAACGGAGAGATGGCTGAGTGGTCGAAAGCGGCGCTTTGCTAAAGCGTTGTAGGGATTTAAACCCCTACCGAGGGTTCGAATCCCTCTCTCTCCGCCACTTGCGAAGACAACGAAGCCCGCGCATTCCCAGCGCGGGCTTCGTCGTTCAAGCAACTCTACCTATTCCGCCATCGACATGCCCGGCACGCCTGCCACCGCCTGCCGAATGATGGCGCAATCCGTCTCGCCGGTGAAGCCGCTCATCGCCACCGCGAGCCTCGTGCCGTCGGCCAGCTTCACCGGCAAACCACCCTCCCAACCGATGAAATCGGGATGGTTGATGCCGAATTTCGACGGATCGAGCCGCTTGCTGTAGACCAATTCCTCGTAACGGCCGGTGGCGATATTGGTCAGCCAAACCTGCGTGCATTTCTGCCACGCGATGCGGGACGTGCCGCGTTGCCGCAGGCGGTCCGAGCCAAACATCCGGCCAAAGAACTGGCCGTTCTCGGCGATGATGTGGAGCGTCACATTACCGGCGCTATTGCCGCGATCCGCGGGATTCTGCATGCACGCGGGGATCAGCTTTTCGACTTCTGCGATCAGCAACTCGGCCTGGCGGGAAATTTCGGCGGGGTTCATCGTCTCCAGCAGAGACCATCCCGCGGCGCGGGCAATCGCGCTCTTTGTCGCGACGCCATCCGCTCCGTGGCACGACACAGTCCGCACGGTGGCGCGACTCGGTCCGCACTGTGGCTCGACTTGGTCCGCACGGTGGCTCGACTTGGTTCTGTTAGAGCCGCGA
>JAEYQF010000061.1 GCA_023410155.1 Verrucomicrobiota bacterium
GCCAGGCGCTTGGCGGGTTGCTCGTCGTCGGACTCGTAACCGGCGGGCATGAAGTCGAGGATGGTGCCGAGCTCCTCGAAGACGTGGACGGCTTTGCCCTCGATGAAGTTGCTGTTCTGCTCTTCGCGGATCTCGTCTTCGACTTCGTCGACGGTCAGCTTGGATTCAAATTCGAAGAGGTCGTTGAGCATCTTCACGCGGCAGCGCGTGAGCAGGTCGAGGAGGTCGGCATAGGGGCCGTTTTCCTCGTCGAGGATATCGGGCAGCGCGAAGAGTTTTTCCTCGGATTCGAAGATCGATTCTTTGGTGCGCTTGAGGCGGACCTTGCCGCCGCCGAGGTCTTTCTCGATGCGGAAAGCGATGAAGGCGCGCTCCATGGCATCCTGGTCGAAGCCGTAGTCGCGCAGCGGATCGACGAGCTCGATCAAGTGGGCGAGCTGGCGCGGATCAATGATGCTCAGTCCATCGACGTCCCAGCGCACGGGATCGCTGGTCTCGTGAACCCACCAGTTGTGATCCTCGCCCAGGCGCACAACGCACCAGTCGAGAGTAGAGGTAGCTTTTGCCATGAGATACGGGGAAAAATTTGAGGCGCAGCGTGCGAGCGAGGGGTCAAAAAACAAGCACAAAAAACCCGTGAATTGTCAGGTGCTAGCCATCGGTGTTTGCCCGAGAAAAAACCGTTGAACAGAGGTGGTTAGCAAGGGCGGTCCTTGCTTTTTGACGGGGCGGTTTCACGCTCGCGCGGCTATGGCTTCGGTCTACGAGAGTTTGATTCGTCCGCTCCTTTTCCGGCTCGATCCCGAGCACGCGCATGAGCTCGCGGTGGATGCGATGGCGGTGTTGGCGCGGGTGACGCCGCTGTGCCGCCTGCTCGAATGGAAGAATTGCCTGCCGGCGTCGTCGGTGCGCCCGATCGAGGCGTTCGGGCTGCAGTTTCCGAATGCGGTGGGGCTGGCGGCGGGGTTCGACAAGAACGCCCGGGCGTGGCCCGCGGCGGCGGCGATGGGCTTCGGCCATGTCGAAATCGGGACGGTGACCGCGCTCGCGCAGCCTGGGAACGATCGTCCGCGGGTGTTTCGGTTTCCAGCGGAGAAGGCGGTGATCAACCGGATGGGTTTCAACAACGAAGGCTCGGAGGCGATTGCAGCGCGGATGAAGAATCAGCCAGGGCGGGGGCGTCGCCGCATTCCCGTGGGCGTGAATCTAGGCAAATCGAAGGTGACCGACATCGAGCGGGCGACGGCGGACTATCTGGCGAGTTTCCATCGCCTGGCAGGGTTTGCGGATTACCTGGTGCTCAATGTGAGCAGTCCCAACACGCCGAATCTGCGTCAGCTCCAAGACGAGAGCCGGCTGCGCGAGCTGCTCGGCGCGATCTCGGCGGCGAACCGCGAACGAGGCGCGGCGCGCGTCCCGGTGCTCTTGAAAATCGCCCCGGATCTCACGTGGCCGCAGATCGACGCGGTGCTCGCAGTGATAGCCGAGTTCGGGCTGGATGGTATCATCGCGACGAATACAACGCTGGCGCGCCCGGGGCCGTTTGCGGAGGCGAATCAAGCTGGCGGATTGAGCGGGAGACCGCTGCGGCGCCGCTCGACGGAGATCGTCAACTACATCTCGCGGGCAACGAAGGGCCGGTTACCGATCATCGGCGTGGGCGGCATCGAGGATGCGGCGAGCGCCGCGGAGAAACTCGATGCGGGTGCGACGTTGGTGCAGGTTTACACGGGGCTGATCTATCGGGGCGCTTTTTTCCCGGCGGAGCTGGCGCGCGCACTCGCCGACCGCCACCGGAAATGAGTCGCGGCGAGGGGGTAAAACACAAAACACGGCGGACGAATTTCGGGGCTTTACAAGCTCCCGAGCATGGCTCTTAGTCCGCCTTCCTCTCGCAGGAAATGCTCAGGTGGTGGAATTGGTAGACACACACGTTTGAGGGGCGTGTGCCGTAAGGCGTAAGGGTTCGAGTCCCTTCCTGAGCACCAACTCTCGCTGTCAGCCCGGGTTAGGGCGCAGGAGAATCGAGCGCGGCGGCACTCAGTTGCGCGATAAAAGCAGGTGTCCTTTAGGCGGTTGTGCCTGCTCCGTATGCATCAGGTGGTCCCCGTTTGGCTCATGCGGAGGATGGAATCCCACTCGATGCGGAGTCCCGCTGTATCAGCTACACTCGCACATGAACTCGATGCACGTGCTTTTGTTCGGGCTGATGGCGTGGGGCGGTTCGACGGCTCCCGGACAGGTGATGCGTTTGACGGGGTTTTCCGACGAGATCGAAGCGGATTACTATTTCTACAACATAGAGCACACGGACTGGGAGGAATCTGGAGGGTATATCCAACACCATCGCATGCCGTGGCCGGGCACGATGACCTTCGAGGCGACGGTCGATTTCTCGGATCCGCAGGCGACCTTCGACGGGTTCTACCTCAAGGGCGACGTCGAAGGCACGGGGCCGTTCGAGCTAATGATGGGCGGCGATATGACCGTCGCGCAGCTGCCATCGGGTAAATGGTCCTTCCGCTTCATGCCGTCACCGGTCGGCGACATGTTTCTCGAAACGGGGTTCGTGCTGGAGCCGTCTGTGCGCCTCCAAGCCCCCATCTATTTTTCTCTCCGAAGCTATCGGCCGGTGGGTCAGTCCTACGGAGACACGAGTCTATGGCCGATCTTTAGTCACGTGGAGCTCACGCCGATCGACCTGACGCCGATCCCGGAGCCTGCGACCACCGCACTCTGCGGTGTCCTGACCGTGGTGACTGCGGTGGCGCTTCGGGTTGGCCGAAAAACGAAAGCCTGCCATCCTACGCTGTCGTAGGATCGGCGCTGCTCAGCGCACCTCGCTCAAGACACGATTGGTCAAATCCGACTCGAAAGCCGCGCGATCGTGCCAGCGTAGCGCGGCGCGGGCGCGAAACGGGCCGGCCGGATCGCGCACCGTGAAGCCGTCATCGGTGATCTTGAACGCCACGTCCTCGACCTCGACCAGAGCCTCGGTGTAGGCGAGATAGACGGCGACGGTGTCGAACAGCGTCGAGGACTCTGTGACGAAAGACATGCGCTCCATCCACGCAGCCCGCGGAGACCATACGCAGTAGTTCTCGACGATGACGCGGGCAGCGGTATTCACAGGCGCGGCCTGCCAGATCCGGCGATAGTTCTCGTCGCGCAGGATGATCATGCCGCAGGTATCGAGTGGCGTGAGGAGAATATCCCGCCAAGGCGCGCCGAAGACCGTGCGCAGCGACGGCACGTCCGCGCGCACGTTCCACTCGGCCGCGGGCTTAGAGCCTTCGCCGTAGCCCACGTCGAAACTCCCGTGCATGCCGACAAACCGGCACTTTCGCGCAAACTCCGGGTCGCGCCTGACCGCTTCGGCGAGACTTGGCGCCGGACCGATCGCGATCACCGTCACGACCTCGGGTGAGTTTTTCACGAAGTCCAGGAACGCCGCCACGCCGTCCTCGTGCACCTGGCCAGGATAGGTCGCCAAGTCGTAGTTCTTCACCCACGGGTATTGATTGCGATTCTCCGCCTCCTCAGGACCCAACGGCGCGCCCAACGCCACCGGCACATCGGTGCGCCCGAGCTCCTGGAGAAGTTTGGCGGTAAGGGCGCCGCGGAAGCGCGGGGCGCCGTAATCGGTGAGCACCATCTTCACATCGAGTTCCGGGGAATGCAGCAGCTGCACAAGCGCCCACGTGTCGTCGACGTCGTCCCCGATGTCCGTGCTCAGCACCACCGGAATTGGGCGTCGGGGCGAGGGCTCGGCCGCGACCATCGGCAGCACCCAAAAAAGAAGGAGCAGCAAGCGCAGAATCGAAGCGGGGGCAGGAGTTTTCATGGCGGACGGAGGGGCGCGACACGGGGTTGTTCCGGCGACATCAGGGATTGCTGGGCGGAATGTCCAGCGTCTGGCCGCGGAGACGCTGCCGGCCTGACGGCTTGCCGCCGAAAAAGGATCGTCGCCGTGATGCGCCCCGGCGGCGGGCACGGTTTTCGACCCCCGGTCGGGCGAACTTCCGTCCGCCCTGAGTGTCGGGGGAATCCGCTTGCCTCACCCCTGCTGCCGTCAAAACTCCGCCCCGACTACACCTGCATCGCGCCTCCAGCAAACCTCGCGGACTGACACCGCTCGACTACATGGACGATACTCCCGCCCCGGAAAATCCTGCGAAGGATTTCAATAAATTGGACCTTACCCAGCTCCAAAGCTTCAGCTTTGGCACCCAGTGGACGCAGGATAAGGCCTCCTCGCCTGAACAGCGGGATCGGAGTGATCGCCCCCGCCGCGAGGGCGGTCCCGATCGCCGCGACACCGGTGCGCCCGACCGACGCGATCGACGCGCGTTTCGCAAACCTGCAGGCGACGCCGGTCCCGCGTCCGGAGCTCCTCAGTCGCCCTCCGGCGACTCGCCGGCGCCCCGTCGCGAGTTCAACCGTGGCGGTCCTCGTCGCGATTTTCAAGGTGGCGGCCCGCGCCGGGATCGTGAAGGCGGCGAGCGTGGCGGCCCGCGCTTCGAGCGCCGCCACGAAGCACCGATGGAGCGTGGTCCCTACGACAGCCCGTTCTTCTCCGTCGCGTTTTATCCTGAGGATACGAGCTTCAATGCGCTCGCGAAGACTATCCGCTCCTCCTGCCGCACGATCGAGCTCTTCCAGATCGCGCGCACCGTCGTGGAAAAAGCCGACCGCTTCGTCGTCGTCCTCACACGCAAGCCCTCGCCGGAAGCCGGTGACGCGAAACGGCCGCTCTACCTTTCCGTTCCCGACGGCATCCCCTTCGACACCGAAGACGGCGCCATCGCGCATGTGCTCACGAATCACCTCGGTCGATTCTTTGATCTCGCCGAAGTGGAGATCGATCCACCGAAGGGAAATTTCCAAGTGATCAACAAGTGCGGCGTCACGGGCGAACTGCTGGGGCCGCCCAATTATCACCGCTACTCGCAGATCGTGCAGCAGCACCACGCGGCCAAGGTTTCGCGCATGCCCTTTGAGACCTTCCGCAGCCGCATCGAGACGGTGCGCGATCCCGAAGCGGTGGCGCAGTGGCTGGAGAAAATGAAGAAGACCACCCGCTACACGTGGAAGACGTCCGCGGCCAAAGCGGCTCCGGCTCCGACGCCTCCGGCGGTCGCGCCGGAAGCTGCTGCACCCGTGTCAGAGGCGGCGGTCGCGGAAGTCGCTGCTCAAGCCGACAGCACCACACCTGAAAGCGCGCCGGCGATCACGTTCGACGCGTTTGAGGACGCTCGCACCTACCTGCTCTCCAACGCCCGCGAAAAAGTCGTGCGCACGGTCGAGTCCGCCCGCTTCCACGGCAAACTCGTCGAAACCATTCCGCAGGGCGAGATCCGCCGCGCCATCGAAGGCGCGCTCGATCGCCAGCGTCGTTTTCCGCTGGATACGGCCAACGCACTCCGTGGCCGGCTCCGGCGTGAGCATTTCACGATCTTCAAGAAGGGGTCCAAGGGCATCAGCTATGTCTGCGCTGTGAAGCGCAAGTTCCGGGTGCCCGGCCAGACCTTCTCCGAGACGATCACGGCGCTCATCTCCTTTATCGAAGCCAACCCGATGGTCCGCGCGAGCGAGCTCGCGCCGAAATTCCTCGGTGTCCAAGTCGCCGCGCCGAAGCCGGCGGAAGGCCAGCCGGCCGCCGAACCCGTGCTCTCGATCGACGAGCGCGCCAAGCTCAGCCGCATGCAGGGAGACCTGCGCTGGCTGGTCGGCGAGGGCTACGTGACGGAGTTCATCGACGGCCGTCTCTTCGCTCCGCCGCCGATGGTCGAAGCACGCAAGAAGGAAGTCGAAGGCGAGGAGCACGATCCCGAGAACTTCCCCGAGGCTCCCGCGGAAGCCAAAACTGAGGCCGCCCCCGTGGCTGAATCAGCTGCGCCCGCGGCCCCGGCTCAACCGGAAGCCACCGCGGTGGAAACTCCGGTCGCCGATCCGTCGCCGGCCGAAGCCCCGCAGCCTCCGCCGACCCCGATCGAGGAGGATCGCCCGTAAGTTTCAAAGCGGCCTGAACGGGCCGCTTTTTTTGCGCCTGAACCGGCACCCAGTGCGGCGCGACTCGCGCCGCCTTGCGGCCTGGGTTGCGCCCGGGTGCGGATTGAGTCGAGCCAACGGCCGCACCACGTCGCGCCAAGGTGCGAACACGGTCGAGCCAAGGTGCGGAGCGAGTCGCTGTGGCGGAAACTCACCGCGGCTTGCGCAACACGCCGAGCTTTTCGGCGATGATTTCAAACGCCACGCCCTGCTCTTTCGCAAATTCCTCCAACGCTTGGCGCGAACCGTCGTAGATCTGGCGCGACTGACAATCGTCCACCACGAGCACGCCGCCGGGATTGAGTTGCGCCCAGACCTTTTCCAAGCCGGCGCGTGAGGGCGTGTAGAGATCTACGTCGATCAACCCGAAGCAAAACCGCTGTGTCGGATCGAGGTCGCGCTGGCAGACGTCGCCTTCGATCACCGCGACGCGCGTGATGGTGTTCAACTTGAGCGTGGCTTCAAACACCCGGCGCGAGTTCACGGTGAACTTGGCAAATGCGCGATGGCCGGCGAACTTGCCGCGTTGCTTCACTTCGACCTCTACGCTCTCTGGCGTGAATCCGCTGAAGGTGTCCACGGCAAGGTAGCGGCGCTCGGGAGCGACTTCGTTCAGATGGCGGTTGAGGAACACGGTCGTGTAACCGCGATAGCAGCCGACTTCGACGAGGTCCCCCGGTGCTGCGAGGGCTTCGTCCACGAGGTTGAGCAGGGCACGAAGCTGCGAGGGCGAGAACGCGTAGCGGTATTTGTAGAGCACGAAATGCCGCAGCGGACTGTAGAACAGCACGGTGCGAGCGACGCGATCGAGGAACGTTTCCCAGCGGGTTTCAGTCGCCAAAGCAGGAGGAGATTAGGCGTTCATCAACCGCGCTGCGCGCGCGGGTGCCAAGCTCATTTCCGCTCAACGCAGACGCAGGGTATGTCGTTCGCCATCGACGATACCTAGCTCCAAATGCCAGGCACTCGGCGGAAGCCACGCGGCGACATTCTCCGGCCACTCCACGGCCATGCACCAGGGCGTGATCAGAAAATCTTCGATCAACAACGCTTCGAGCTGTCGCGGATGCTCCAGGCGATACGCATCCACGTGCACCAGGGTCCGTCCGCCCGGCGCGCTGCCGGGACGCGGCGAGTGCACGGTGTAAATGTTAAACGTCGGACTTGTCACAAGATCCTGGATACCGAAACCGTGCGCGAGTCCCTGCACAAACGTGGTCTTTCCCACGCCGAGGTCACCGTGCAGCGCGAGCACGGTGTCGGGCGGGACGAGTTCGGCGAACTGCTTCGCAAGTGCCCGTGTCGCGGCGGCGGAAGCAGTCGTAAAGCCGCGTCGGAAATCGTCGAGCGAAGCCATCATCCGCGCAGGTGTTCGTAGCCGTGAAGTTCGCCGAGTCGCGGCGCCGACGCGGGCAGTTTGCCGCGTGGCACAAAGCGTCCAAGGCAGGTGAGCGGCGTGCGTGGAAACGCGCGACGCCAGTCGCGCTGAAGCGCGCCCAGGTCGGCGTTTTTCGCGATGACGAACGCGAGTTCGTAGTCTTCGCCGTCGGTGAGCGCAGCGCGCCAGTCGGCCCCGACCCGACACGGAATTGTCTGCGGCTCGAGTGCGGCCTCGGCGTTCGCCGGCGTGAGCGCGTGGAGGTCTTTGGCGAGTCCGTCGCTCACGTCCATCATCGCGCGCAGTTCCTTGCGCGCTGCCAGCCAGGCGCCTTCCGCGAGCCGCGGAACGAAGCGGAAGTGGTGACCGAGGCGCAGGCTGCCACCCAGGCGTCCGGTGACGCAGATCCAGTCGCCCACGCGAGCGCCGCGGCGGTTGGGCACGCGCGGCCCGGTGGCCTCGCCCAACAGCGTGAGGCTCGCTGCTACCACGCCATCGGCCTGCGCGACATCGCCCCCGACGATCGGCACGCGATACCGCCGCGCCGTGGCGGCGAGTCCGCGATAAAATGCCTCGAGCCAGCTGAGGCTGGTGTGGCGGTCGAGCGTGAGCGCGAGCACGGCTGCGGTCGGACGGCCACCCATCGCGGCGAGGTCGCTGAGATTACGTTTGAGCAGCTTCGCACCGACCGCGCGCGGCGGCACCGTGTCGTCGAAATGTCGGCCATAGATCACCGGATCGACGGTGATGAGTTGCGGTCCCCGCGAGGCGGGCAGCACCGCGCAATCGTCGCCGATGCCAAACGGTGCGCGCGGCGACGCGGTGCCCAGCCAGCGGCGGATCGCCCGAATCAAGCGCTCCTCACCCAGTGAACACACCGCAAACCGGGGATCTTCGGCGAAGGGCGACATGCGTTCAGGCGGTGACTCCGGCGAGCAGCAGGAGCAGGGTGTTGGCGTTAAAGAGTGCGTGCGCAATCACGCTGGTGGCGATGAGGCCGCTGCGTTCGTAGGCGAGGGAAAAAACCACCGCGAGCGTCACCAGGGGCGCGAAGCTGGCGAGTCCATCCAGGGTGTGCCAGTTGACATGAAGCGCGGCGAAAATCGTGCCAGGCAACAAGAGCGCCAAGGGTCGCGCGATGCGGGTGCGCAGGTAGCGAAACAGCGTCGCGCGAAACAGGAGTTCTTCAGCGAGGGGGGCGACAACCACGGCTAGAAATGTGAGCAGCACGACCAGCCCCACGGCATCGGTCTCCCGAAAGAGACGAACGAGGTCCTGATTCTCCACGGGAGCGCCGACCTTCGTTAGCAGCCAGACCCAGGCAAGGTTGACGACCGTGACAATGGGCAGCGCCATGAGGAATGTCTCGAGCCCGCTGCGCCACGCCGCGCGATCGAGTTGCAGTCGCAAAGGCGAATGCCCGAGCAGCAAGGGGAGCACGGCCGAACCGAGCAGGAGGCCGAGCTGAAATGCGGCGCTGCTGAGGATGAGTTTGGTGTCGGTCGCGAGCTCGAATCGCCCCATCGCCACGCCAGCGACGGCGGAGACGACCACGGACGACGCCACGATTACGAATGCGAACATCAGGAAGTCCGACAGCCGGATCTCCCAGGCGGGCAGGGGCGGCGGGGTTTGGCGTGCAGCGCGTGCCTCTGCGCTCAGGAATCGCCGCCAGACCAGAGTGGCTCCGATGAGAATCAGCAGGAGCTCCAGGGAAACGGCGACGACGACAGAGGTGGAAATGGCAGGAGGCATGAAAGCTCTGTCAGTGAAGCGAAATGCCTCCGAAAAGCACGGCAGAAGCGGTGCGCGGCGTCGGCATGAAGCGCGGCGAAGTGACGGAGGGTCGTGTCCGACGCGGTGTTCTCTCACCGAGCCTCGACGAGGCGGCCGCGCGGGCGGCTTCGCTGGTGAGGCTTAGCGCTGCGGGATGCGACCCTCGTGATAGACGACGCGTCCGTCGACGATCGTGGTGCGCACGCGCCCGGTCAGTGTCTGGCCGTGCCAGGGCGAGTTGCTGGACTTGCTGCAGCCGGCCTTCGCATCATACCGCCATTCCTCGTTAGGATCGAAGAGGCAGATATCCGCTGCGGCGCCTTCCGCGAGTGTGCCTGCGGGCAACTTGAGCAATTCGGCCGGGCGGCGCGTCATCAAGTCGATCACGCGAGGAAGCTTGAATTTGTTTTGTCGCACGAGGATCTCGAGCGTGATGGGGAGCGACGTCTCCAGGCCGATGATACCATTGGGCGCGTAGTCGAACTCGCGGTCCTTTTCATAGTCGGTGTGGGGCGCGTGGTCCGTCGCGATGATGTCGAGCGTGCCGTCGCGGAGGCCGTCGATGAGCGCGAGCCGGTCGAGCTCGGTGCGCAGCGGCGGGTTCATCTTGAAGTTCGTGTCGTAGCCGCCGAGCGCTTCGTCGGTGAGCGCGATGTGATGCGGCGTGGCCTCGGCGGTGATGCGCGCGCCGCGTTGTTTGGCGCGACGGATCACGTCGACGGAGAACTTCGACGAGATGTGCTGCAGGTG
>JAEYQF010000135.1 GCA_023410155.1 Verrucomicrobiota bacterium
AACTCCAACAAGATCACCGCGCGTCCGGCCTGGCCGGGGAACACCGGCTGCCCCGTCGCACGCTCTGCACAAAGCACGCTCTCGCGATCGAGAAACTCGCAGATCGCGGGCTGCACCCGCGCACGGAAAAGCGCGAGCGCGCTCTTGATGGCCGTCAGCTCATCGGGAAACGCGGTGAGCAGCGTCCATCGGGCCGCCGGTTGCGGGATCAGTCTTAGGACCGCGCCCGACACGACACCGAGCATCCCCTCACTGCCGATCCACAGATCGCGCAGGTTGAATCCTGCAGAGAATTTCTTCGTGGCCGTGCCCCAACTCACCGGCTCGCCCGTTGGCAGGAATCCCCGCAGCGAAACGACGAAGTCGCGCGTGACGCCGTATTTGCCGCCGTGCATGCCCCCGGCGTTGCAGGCGATGTTGCCGCCGATCGTGCAGTATTCCTTCGAGGAAGGATCGGGCGGGTAGAACCACCCCTGCTCCGCCGCCGCGCGCTGGATCTCCGCGACTTTCGCGCCCGCCTGCACGTGCGCCATGCCCGACTCGGGATCGATGCGAATGCGATTCAACGCGAGCAGGTCGAGCACCCAACCGCCCCGAATCGGCGAGCCCGACCCGGTCAGCGAAGTGCCGCGCCCGCGCGTCGTCACCGGCACGCGGTGCTGGTTGGCCAACTCCAGCACGGCGGCGATCTCGTCTTCCTTTCGCGGCTTGATCACCGCATCCGGGAGAAACGAAAGCTTGCTGCTGTCGAACGATGCGGCGAAACGCGCCGCTTCGTCGGTCAGGACGATTCGCGCGCCCAGGCGGCGCTTCAATTCACGCGTGGCAGCGGCAAACGATTTCATCGGGCCGGAACTTAAATCATGGAAACGCGGGAGAACGGAAGCACGGACTCCGCGCCGGGGACACAGCACCTCCCTCGAACGGGCATGACAAGGGTCGCCCGGGCCGACAGGCGGGGTGCGCCAGCGCGGCGTGACCTCCGGAATGCGAAGCAAACCTGAACGCTACCCATTGGCCAATCGAGGGTTCGCGCGGTGCCCTCGATTTCCCATGGCGAGGGTGCGCGGCCGTTCTAGAAACGCCTTCTGCGTTCATGCAACGTGTGCTCGCACCGCTTCGCACCTTGTTCAGCCGACGCGACCTCGTCGCGCTGCTCGCGTGCAGTTTTCTGCTCGGACTCGCCTACTCATTCGTAGGTCCGTTCCTCTCGATGTTCGGCACGCTCGAGGTCGGCATGCGCCCGTTCACGTTTGGCGTCTTCATGACGGTGACGGCGGTGAGTGCGATCGCGCTCAGCACCGTGCTCGCCCGCTGGTCAGACACGCACTGGTCGCGCCGACGTGTGCTCCTGCTTGGCACCGCGAGCGGCGCGATCGGCTATCTTGGCTATGCGTTCGTGCGCAATGTCGTCGGGCTGACGCTGATCGGCTCCACGGTGCTCGCAATCTCCACCATCACGTTCTCCCAATTGTTCGCTCAGGCCCGCGAGGAACTGGCGCGGGCCGGCATCCCCGTCAGCGAGGCCCCGCTCTACATGAACGTGCTCCGCCTGTTCTTCGCCTTGGCATGGACGGTGGGGCCGGCCGTCGCGTCGTGGGTAATGATCGTGTATTCGTATCGCGGGCTGTTCGTCGTCGCCGCCGTCGTGTTTTTTATGCTTCTGCTCACCATCGCGCGCTTCGTGCCCGAGGCTCCGCCTCCATCCAGCGGACATGCGTCACGCATGTCGCTGCGGCAGACGTTGGTTCGCGCCGACCTCCTGGCCTATTTTAGCGCATTCGTGCTGATCTTCGTGGCCTCGACGATGTGGATGATGAACCTGCCGCTTTTTGTGCTGAAGGTCCTGCAGGGTTCCGAGCACGACGTCGGGGTGATCTTCAGCCTGGCGCCGATTTTTGAGCTGCCGCTGATGTTTTATTTCGGGCTCCTCGCCTCGCGCAGCGACCAGGCCCGGATCATTCGCACGGGCGTGATCATCGGCCTCCTCTATTACGCGTCGCTTGCGGTCGTCGGCGCGCCGTGGCACATCTATCCGCTGCAAGTGCTCGTCGCGGCTGCGACCGCCGTCACTTCCGGAGTAGCGATCACGTTTTTCCAGAACTACCTGCCCGGCCAGGCGGGCAGCGCGACGAACCTCTACGCCACAGCCCAACGCATCGGCTCGACGGTCGGTTACCTGTTTTTCGGTGTGCTGGTGACGACCCTCGGGCACCGCGGAGTGTTCGTGGTTTGCGCCGTCCTCAGCGCGGGTGCCCTCGGTCTGCTCTTCGTGCATCATCGGTCCACTGTCGCCTCGCCCGCCGCGGCCTGAGTCCCGCCCGATCACGTCTCAAACCGTGCCGAAGCGCGGACCGAGTCGCGCCGGAATCCGGACCGAGTCGCGCCTCAGCCTGAACACGGTCGTGCCCGCGTGCAGACCGAGTCGCGCCTCAGTGCGAACACGGCCGCAACAGTGTGCGCCCAAGGTCGAGACGCAGCGCGGATCGGGCCGCGAGCAAGCGCGTGCCACTCCGAGCCGGATAGCGCACCAACTCACGTCCACATCGTTGCCTTCCCGGAGCAGGACGGTAGCGCGCTCACCACAATGTCACCTATTGGTTGACGTTGTATTCTTGCCGTCGCGGCATTCCGTGAGGCTCGCGCGCATTGGCGGGTGAATCTACGACGAACGTCGAGGCGTCCGCGAGGTGGCGGAACGCAGGGCAATGCAAAGAGCCCGGTCTACACGGGCGCGGAATTGTTAAGCGTCGCTGCGGACGAACTCTTCGGCGAGGGCGCGGCAGTTCTTGTGGTCGACCTTACCCGTGCCAAGCACCGGGATTTTCTCCACCTTACACACCTGCTTGGGCACCCAGAGAGGCGGAAACCCTGAAGCGACGAGCCTGGTGCGGAGTTCGTCGAACGTGACTGGCTGGGTGGTCAGCAACACGAGCGCCTCTCCCTTGGCCGGGTCGGGCACTCCGGTGACGATCACCACCGGACCTTCGGTCTGATCCCACGCGAAGAGTTCGAGGATGCGTTGCTCGATCGTGCCATGCGGGACCATCTCTCCACCGATCTTGGAGAACCGGGAGAGCCGGCCCTCGATGGAGAGAAACCCGTCGTCGTCAAAGCGGCCGATGTCGCCGGTGACAAACCAGCCATCCCGAAACGAGGCGGCCGTGCGCTCCGGGTCGTTGAGATAGCCGGGGAAGACATTGGCGCCGCGCAGCCACACGATGCCGGGCTCGGTGAGCGGGAGTGGCTCGCCCGTATCCGGATTCACGATACGCGCAGTCATGCCCGGCAGCAGCCGGCCGACCGTGCCTGTCTTCTTGCCGATTTGCGGCTCCGCCGTGCGAGTGGTGACGGGCGGGTGCGGCTGGTTGACGTTGGCCACGGGGGTGGTCTCGGTCAGTCCGTATCCTTGCAGGATCTCGATGTGGAATGTCTCGAGGAACTGCCGGTAGAGTTCGTCGGGCAGTTTCTCTGCTCCGGCGACGACGAGGTCCAATGACTTGAGCTCAGCCGACTCGGCCTTCTTCAGCAGCGGCCGGATAAAGGTCGGCGCGCCCACGAACACGCTGACGCGATCCTCACGGATGGCATCGATCATCTTTCGCGTGTCCAGCGGACTGGGAATCGTGACCACGCGGCAGCCGCGGAGCATCGGATACCACAGTGTGACGGTGAACCCGAAGCTGTGAAACAGCGGCAGGCAGCCGAGCAGCGTGGCGGTGCGGGGAAGAATCGAGAGGGAGGAAACCTGCGCGCAGTTGGCGAGGATGTTGCGGTGCGTGAGGACGACGCCTTTGGGTTCGCCGGAACTTCCGCTGGTAAAGAGCAGTGCCGCCTCTTCGCGATCACCCTCGTGGGGGAGCTTGAGCAGATTGGCGAACCACTGGTTGGGCAACACCCAGGCCGCGAGAAGCCAGGGAAGGATCGCGCGTTTGCCGCCGGCGGCGGCGATGAGGGCTTTTAGGTCGAGCGTCTTTTCGGGCCAGGGGAAATTCGGGACCTTGGGCTTCATCGCGTCGGCCGAGATCACGGTGGTGACACCACCCATGCGCATCGCCGCTTCGAGTGCGGCGCGGCCCGCGGTGAAATTGAGATTCACGGGAACCTTGCCCGCGCAGCAGATCGCGAGATTGGCGATGAAACCGCCTGCGCCGGGCGGAAGCACCACCCCGATGCGGCGCTCAGGGATGGTTTTTCGCAGATGTTGCGCGAGTGCGGCGGCAACACCCAGCAACTGGGCTGCACTGACGGGACGGCGCTCGGCCGTGCGGTCGATGATCTCCACGCGCCAGGGACGGCGGGCCAGAGGCCGCACGATCTCGCGAGCGAGATGGCGCCGCAGCACCGGGCGCTCCTCGAAGGCCTCTGCGCCCAGATCCAGCAGGGCGATGCGCACCCGCGCGGGCGATGCTTCCTCCGCAGGGATCGGCGTGCCAAAACGAACGAACACATGCGTCGGCATCAGCCGCGGGGATTTCCAAAGGTATTTGTTGCCGGCAAAGGAAAACACCGATCCCCAGAGTCCATCGTCTGCGACCGGAATGACCGGCACTCCCGCGCGACGCGCCAAGAGTTCGAAACCTTTGCGCAACGC
>JAEYQF010000246.1 GCA_023410155.1 Verrucomicrobiota bacterium
GTTCTCATCCGTGTCGGCGAGCGGCGTCACAAAACAGGTGCGTCCGTCGAACAGCGTCTCCGTCGAGTGCTGCCAGCCGGTTTTCTCGGAGCCGGCCATGGGATGCGAACCGACGAAGTGCGCGCGACCGCCGAGCGCGGCGTGCCCGAGCCGAGAGATCTCGCCCTTCACGCTGCCGACGTCGGTCACGATGGCACCCGTGGAGAGCGCCGGCGCGATCTCGCGCGCGAGCGGCACGATGTGGTCGACGGGCGAAGCGATGACGATCACTTGCGCTCCCGTGACCGCGGCCGCGGGTGAATCGGCCACTTCCTGGCACCACGGCTGCGAAGCGAGCTCCAGTCGCACCTCAGCGCGACGGGCCCAGATCACGATCCGCTTGGCCACGCGCCGGGTGTGGGCGGCACGCGCGACAGAACCGCCGAGCAAACCCGGAGCGAGGATCGTGAGCGTATCGAGCATCACTTTTGCAAAGGGCAAACCGCCGGGCGTGTCGAGTCTCCCTGAGACGCCGCCCGGGAACGCATTGCGTTTTTCTGCGGCGCCGTTTGCCTCGGTTTCCGCATGTTGCGCGCAACTGAAGACGCGCTGACCGGGGAGTCCGACCGGCGGCTGCTGATCTGGCGCTGGATCGTTGTTCCCGCTGCGATCGTGGCGGCTGCCGTGCTTTGCTACCTGTGGGTGACGCGCGAATTACCCGCGCCGAACGCCGAGCGCGGTGCGGTGACGCGGGTGGCGCTCACGGCCGAGCAGCGGCGCCTCTCCGACGACGTAGGCGAGGCGGAGCGTGACTACGAGCGTCTCGCCGCCGGAGGCGCCACGTCAGCCGATCTGGCGCCGCTCCTCGATCGTGCGATTCGCCAGCAACGCGAATTGCTTCAGCTCAACCCGCTCGCGGGCGTCGAGCAAAACGTGAGGCTCGAGCGCCTGCTGGCCGCGAAGGATTCCGTGCGGGCCCGGGAACACAATCTCCAGATCGCCGCCCTCCACGAGGAAGCCGAGCGTGAGCAACGCGCCGGCCGAGCCGCGGCCGCGTTGGAGCGATTCCGCGCCGCGCTCGCGTTGCAACGGGAAGTCGATCGAAGCGAGGCCGATCCCCGGTGGAAAAACTTCGCGCGCGAACTCGCGCTCGAGCAAGCCATCGAGACCGCCGAGGCTCGACCGCTGCACGAGACGATGTCGGCCCATCTCGTCAGCGCGACCGAGGCCATGCGCGCGGAACGTTGGACCGACGCGCTCGGCGAATACACCCGCGCGCGGGCGATCCAGGCCCAGCTGAACGAGCAGTTTTCCCGCACGCGCTACGCGGATCTGACCGCGATTGATCGCATCGATGGCGAGATCTCCTCGCTCCAGGCCGCGGGGGTGGCCGAGACGGTGGCGCGCCACGAACAAAGCGGCGACGCCGCGGCGGCCAGGGGCCGCGCCGATGAGGCGGCCGAGCACTACCGCGCGGCGGGCATCGCGCAACGAAAGTTGAACCACGAGTTCGCCCGCAGCCGTTTCTTCTCCACCGCGAAGATCGATCAACTCGAGACGAAGCGCCAGACCGTGCTCGCGGCCGAGCCGATCGCGGCCATCACCACGCTCGATCGCACGATTGCCGGGTTGTTATTGAAACGGCAGGTGTTCGCGGCCGAGCAGCGCATCGCCGACGCGCTGGAACTTGTCGCCTTCGTCGAACGCGAGTTTCCCAAGGGGCAAGCGGTGGACTCGGCGTTGAAGTTGAAACTATCTTTCCTCGGTGCGCGGCGCTCCGACCTGCGGGCGCTGCAGGACACGATCTATGAACGGCTCGCGCCGGTGCCCGGCGAGGAGACCGTGCTCATGTTCAAAACGGAGGTTCCTCAGGAAATCTATCAACGCGTGATGAGCACCAATCCGAGTCGGAATGCGGGACGCGATCTACCGGTCGATTCGGTGAACTGGCTCGAGGCGCAGGAGTATTGCCGCCGGCTCTCCTGGGTGCTCGGCACGCGGGTGCGAATGCCCAGGTGGAGCGAAGTCCAGCGCGCATTGGGCGACGGCGAGCCTTCGCCCTGGAGTGCGGCGACTGCGAACGGCCAGACACGCAGCCTGACACTCGCACAGCCTAACGACGTGGGCTTCGCGGATCTGATCGGAAACGTGGCCGAGTGGCTTGAAGACGCGAGCGGCGAGTCGGGCACGGCGTCGATCGTCGGAGGCAGTTACCTCGATCCGGCACCGTCGTTGGCAGCAACCGCGCCGATCGGTGCCGCGAAGAACGAGCGCGCCCGCCACGTCGGTTTCCGCATCGTTGTCGAGATGGCGGTCCAGTAACGGACGCACTATCGAGCGGGGTATCGGACCGGCTCGAAGCGACGCGCGGATCGAGTCGAGCCAAGGTCCGGACCGGGTCGGGACACACTGCGGATCGAGTCGAGCCAAGGTCCGGATTGAGTCGAGAAGAAGAGCGCACAGGGCCGCACCAGAATACGCGTCGGGCCGCGCCGACTCGGCACGCACAAGAATCGCGGAGCGGTGTATCCGGCGAGTGGTTACGCGGGGCCGCCGCCGAGTTTCACCAGGCGTTTGAAGGCGTCGGGGGTGAGCGGGAGGACGGAGAGGCGGCTTTGCCGGAGGAGGGCGATGTCGGCGAGCGCCGGGTCGGCTTTGATGGCGGCCAGCGTCACAGGGTGTTTGAGCGGTTTCTCAGCGGCCAACTCGACGGCAAACCAGCCGGGCTCGTCGGCAGTCGTGTCCGGGAACGCGGTCTTGGTCACGGTGGCGAGGCCCAGGACGGCTTTGGTGGTGACGCTTTCGTAGAAGAGGACTGGGTCGCCGCGCCGCATGGCCTGGAGATGCAGTTTCGCCTGGTGGTTGCGAACGCCGGTCCAGGCAGTGCGACGGTCTCGCACGAGATCGGCCCATGCGTAGGCGGAGGGTTCGGACTTAACGAGCCAGTATTGGGTTGTCATGCCGGAGGCGGTTTGGTGGCTTCGCATCGAAATGGAGCCGCCTGACCCCGCAACGGAAAACGCCGCGCGGCACCGGCGCATCCTCTTGATCTGCGTGGCCGTGGGGGTGGGGTTGCCGCTCGCGTTGTTTGTAGTCCGGCATTTGGGTTTATTCTGATGAACAAAACGCTCCTTCCGATCCGGCTGGTTTTTGTGCTGCTCTGTGCGGCCGGAGGCTGGCTCGTGTGCTACACGGTCGAGGAGTGGGACAATCACCGCGGCCTGGCGGTGACGATCGGCGCCTTGATCGGGCTGTTGGTGGTGTTGGTGGACATCTTATTGAAGGGGTTTTCGCTGCGGGGATTGTCGGCGATTACGTTTGGTTTGGCGGTGGGTTCGCTGATTTCCTACCTGATCGGGACGTCGCCGTTGTTCGGCATCGGCGACCCGGAAACACTGTTCCTGATGCGGCTGGCGCTGTTCTTGGTGAGCACGTATCTGTGCACGGTTATCGCGTTGCGGGGGAAGGATGAGTTCAATCTCGTGATTCCCTATGTGCGGTTCGTGCCGCACGAGGTGGACGTGCCGCTGGTGGTGGTGGACACGAATGTGCTGATCGATGGGCGCATCTCGCGGGTTTGTGCGGCGGGTTTCCTGAATGCGGCGCTGGTGATCCCGCGTTTCGTGCTGAACGAGCTGCAGGCGGTGGCGGACTCCAGCGATCCGCAGAAGCAGGCGCGGGGGCGGCGCGGGCTGGAGGTGTTGAATGAGCTGCGGCGCATCCCGCACCTGGATTTGCGCACGCCGGAGAGCGAAGTGACAAAGCCGGAAGATGTGGATGCGAAGCTGGTGTTTCTGGCGCAGTCGATGCGCGCCAAGCTGCTGACGACCGACTACAATCTCGCGAAGCTGGCGGAGTTTCACGGTGTGCCTTGGCTGAACCTCAACGCGCTCGGGAAGGCACTGCGGCCGGAGCTGACGCTCGGCGAGATGCTGGAGGTCGATCTGGTGAAGCCAGGCAAGGACGATGGCCAGGCGGTGGGTTTCCTCGAGGACGGCTCGATGGTGGTGGTGGGAAATGCGCGGCCGGCGATCGGAAAGCGCGTGAGCGTGGAGGTGGTCAGTGTGCTGCCGACGGCGGGCGGAAAGATGGTTTTTGGCCGTTTGGTGTCGCAGATCGAGTAGGGC
>JAEYQF010000281.1 GCA_023410155.1 Verrucomicrobiota bacterium
CTGAGGCGGCCCACACACCCGCCTTCCGGCCCGTTTTCTGTTTCGGCCCTTCCGCCATGTCTGAACCACTGCGCTCCGCTCCACCGCCCCGGCCTCCCGGCAAGGGACGGCACTTTCCTGCGCCCACTCGCGATTCCGTCACGACCATCCGCGAGGACGGTTCGCGCCCCTATTTGTTTCCGGCGGACGCCCGCGGCAAGTTTGCCACCGCGCGCCAGTGGTCCGCGCTCGGCCTGATCGCGTTCTACCTCTCGCTGCCCTGGATCCAGATCGGCGGATATCCCGCCGTCTTCCTCGATGTCGCCGCACGGCGCTTCCACCTGTTCGGACTCACGTTCGCCGCGCAGGACATGTGGCTGCTGTTCTTCGTCATCACCGGAGTTGGTTTCTCGCTGTTCTTCATCACCGCGCTGCTCGGCCGCGTCTGGTGCGGCTGGGCGTGCCCACAGACAGTTTTCCTCGATCACGTCTACCGACGCATCGAACGCTGGATCGACGGCGACGCGGTGCAGCGCCGAAAGCTCGCGGCCGCGCCGCTCACGCCCGGCAAGGCCGTCCGCCGGGTGGTGAAACACGCGCTCTACCTGGCCACGTCCGCGGTGATCACGCATCTGTTTCTCGCCTACTTCGTATCGCTGCCCGAGGTCTGGGCCATGGTGCGGGCCGCTCCAGCGGAGCATTGGAGCGCCTTCGGCTTCATCCTCATCTCGACTGGCATTCTCTACTTCAACTTCGCCTGGTTCCGCGAACAACTCTGCATCGTCATCTGCCCTTACGGTCGTCTGCAGTCGGCCCTCATCGACGACAACACCATGGTGATCGGATACGACGCCACCCGCGGTGAGCCGCGCGGGAAAGTCGGCATACCCGACGCGGGAGCCTGCATCGATTGCGCCCGCTGCGTGCAGGTGTGCCCCGCCGGCATCGATATCCGACAAGGACTCCAGCTTGAGTGCATCGGCTGCACGGCTTGCATCGATGCGTGCGACGAGGTCATGACGCGGCTGCAACGGCCGACGGGGCTCATCCGCTACGACTCGCAGAACGCCTTCAGCGGGAAACGCACGCGCTGGTTTCGCCCTCGGATCGCCCTCTACGGAGTGCTGCTGCTTGCCGGGGCCTGTGTGGCAACGTGGGCGTTGTCCACCGTCCGGCCGGCCAACCTGGGCGTCACTCGCATCACCGGCGCGCCCTATTTCGTCGATCCTGCGTATGTGAGAAATCAATACCTCGTGCGTCTCGTCAACAAGCGCTCCCAGCCCGTCTCCTTCTCTGTGCACGTCGCACGCGGACCGGACGGCATCCGGCAGACCGGCTTCAACGAACCCGTGATCGTCGCACCGCTCGGCGAGCTCGTGCAGCCGCTCATCGTGCAACAACCGCGTGATCGCTACACCGGACCGTTCACGTTCGACGTCGAGGTGCACGAACTCTCCGGCAATCTCGAACTCAAGCGCACCGTGGAATTCCTCGGCCCCGAAGCGCGTCTGCTCCACGAGGAAACCAGCCTGCCGATCGGCGGCCCCTGAGCCCATGGAACCGAACCTGCCCTGCCTCTCCACCCCGGGCGAATCCTGCTCCTGCCCGCGCTCCCGCGGCACCCGGAAATGCCACGGCGCCGTGCAGGTCGCGATCTCCCCGGTTCCGCCCCGGAAGGGATCGAAGCTCTGGCTCTGGGTCGTCGCCGCATGCGCGGTGCAAATCGCCGCGTGGACTGCGTGGTTCATCATCGCCTCGCATAATCGCGTGCAGGAGGTCCCGCTCGCCACCCAGGCGGTCCGCCCTTGAGGGACGCCCCGGCTCGCCCCGACCGCTCATGGAACTCGCCGCCATCAATTCGCCCGCCGCCGCGTTTGTCGCCGGCCTGGTGACGAGCCTGCACTGCGCCGGCATGTGCGGCCCGCTCGCCTGCTCATTGATGCCAGTCCGCGGCGACTCCGCCGATGCGGCCGCGGTTTCCACGACTTACCACTTGTCGCGACTTTTCGGATACGCCTCGATCGGAGCCCTCGCCGGAGCCGCCGGTCGCCTTCCGCTGGTGTTCCTCTCGTCTCCGTTCGCCCAGTGGCTTCCTTGGGTGCTCGTCGCCTTCTTTGTGGCCATGGCCTTCCGGCTGGATCGCTTCCTGCCCAAACCCGCCCCGCTCGGCCGGTTCATGTTCAAGCTCAATCTCTGGATGCGGTCTCGTCCGCGCGTGCAAGCCGCCGCGGCGTTGGGCTTCGCAACGCCGCTCCTGCCCTGCGGACCTCTCTACTTCGTCCTTGGTTTGGCCCTCTTGTCCGGTTCCGCGGCGCGCGGAGTCGAGTTCATGTTGGCGTTCGGCCTCGGCACGGTGCCGCTCCTCTGGCTCGCCCAGACTCAGTTTCACTGGGTGCGTCAAAAACTTTCTCCCCTCTGGCTCAACCGCGCCCGCTTCACGCTCGCCCTTTCCACCGCCGCGGTCCTCGGCTGGCGCCTTCGCGGCACCCTCGGGTTCACCGCTCCCGATCCCGACAATCTGATCTGCTTTTGAGATGAGCGCTCCCACACCCGTTCTTCCGCTGCCGGATGCGCCCTCGACCCGCCCCGTCGGTCGCGCAAAGCCAGTCTGCCGCCATTGTGGAGCGCCGCTGCTCGATTCACGCATGCAGGAAACCGGATTCTGCTGCGCCGGCTGCAGCTACGTCTTCCGGCTCGTGCATGAGCACGGACTCGAAGGCTACTATCGCATCAAGGACGACGTCACCGCGCCCGCGGACTCTGCGGTTTTCCAGCCCCGCGATTTCTCCTGGCTTGAAGCCGCGCAACGCGAGGCGGAACTCGCGGCCAAAGACTCCACGCCCGAACTCACGGTCGACCTGCAGGGCATCTCATGTGCCGGCTGCGTTTGGCTGATCGAACGCGTCTTCCAACAACAGCCCGGCGCTCGCGATATCTTTGCCAACGCCCAGATCGGCCAGGCGCGGATCCGCTGGATTCCCGGCGAGTTCTGCGCGCTCGATTTCGCCCGCAAGCTCCAGGCTTTCGGCTACCTGCTCGGCCCCGCCGGCGAGACGGCACCCGTGCTGGAGAGCCGCGGACTCGTCAAACGCATCGGGCTCTGCGCCGCGTTCGCGATGAACATCATGCTGTTCGCGTTTCCCGCGTATTTCGGCATGGAGCCCACGTTCGAATACGCCGGCCTTTTCAACGTGCTCACGCTCGTGTTC
>JAEYQF010000284.1 GCA_023410155.1 Verrucomicrobiota bacterium
ACTACGAGGCGCTCGCCGATTTTCGCTACGCGCTGAGGAAATTCCTCGGGTTCAGCGAAGAGGCCGCGAAGGAGCACGGGGTGACGCCGCAGCAATACCAGGCTCTGCTCGCGATCGAGGGATTCTCCGGACGCAATTGGGTGACGATCGGAGAACTGGCCGAGCAGATGCGCATCGCGCACCACAGCGCCGTCGGCCTCGTCGATCGGATGGAGACGATGAAGCTCGTGCACCGGCGATGCGCCAAGGACGACCGCCGCCGCGTGCAGGTCACGCTCACCGCAATCGGTCGGAGGCTTCTGGAAAAACTCTATCGCGTGCATCGCGACGAACTGCGCTCGTGCGGCTCGCAGCTCACGGCCTTGTTGCAAAAGGCCGCCGCGCGGATTCCGCCCCGTGTCGTCGTCGCCAGTCCGCCGTGCTCGAGGCCGGAACTGGACGACTGATCCCCTCGCCCGGCTCCGGCCAAGACTTCCCCCTCTCGCTCACGAATCATGAACTCCGACTCTCTTGCCCTCGGCTTCGCCACGCGTTGCGCACGCGCCGGCTCACTTTCACGCCACCGCGACAATCAACCGGTGCAGCCGGCGATCGCGCAAAGTGCGATCTTCGATCTCGGGGGCGCGGACGACGCGGAAGCGATTTTCTCCGGTGCGCGAAAAGGCTTCGCATATTCCCGCTTCGGGAATCCCACCGTTGCCACGCTCGGCGCCGCGCTAGCTGACCTCGAAGGTGGCGCGGAAGGATTGGTCACGAGCTCCGGCAATGCGGCCACGCTTTGCGCGATCACGTGCGCGATGCAGGGACGAACGGGGCCGCTGGTCACGCACCACGATATCTATGGCGGCAGCTTCGAACTCCTGCGCGTGTTGAGAACGGTGTATCGCCTCGAGGTCGAAGCCGTGGATTCCACAGACCAGGAGCGTTGGCTCGAGGCCGTCGGCCGCGCCGGGGCCGTCTTGATGGAAACGCCGTCTAATCCGCTGATGCGGCTCATCGATCTTGAGTCGACGATCCAGCGAGCCAGATCGATCGGCGCTCCTGTGATCGTGGACAACACTGTCGCCACGCCCTTCAACCAGCGTCCCTTCGCACTCGGTGCGGACTGGGTCGTGCACTCGACGACCAAATACCTCAACGGGCACGCGGACTTGGTCGGCGGCTGCCTCCTCTCCCGTGAGCCGCTCGACAGCACCCACCGAAGCGTCCACAAAAACCTCGGCGGCACCGTGAACGCGCTCGAAGCCTGGCTCGTCTTGCGCGGCCTGAAAACCTTCGCGTTGCGCATGGCGGCGCACAATCGCAACGCGGAGACGATCGCGCGGTGGCTCGAAACTCGCCCCGAAGTTGCACGTGTTTACTATCCCGGTCTGCCGACGCACCCTCAAGCAGATGTGTTTCGACGTCAGATGTCGCACGGGGGCGGGCTGCTCTCCTTCGAGCTCTCCGGCGGCTCCGAGGCCGTGGATCGCTTTTTCAACCGCCTGAAACTGATCGTGCACGCCGTCAGCTTGGGCGGCCCCGAAAGTCTCGCGACGCGACCCGCCCGTTCGAGTCACCGCGGCATGACGCCGGAAGCCCGCCGTCAGGCCGGCGTATCCGATGGTTTGATACGCTTCGCCGCGGGACTGGAATCGGTCGAGGATCTCCAGGCCGATTTACAGCAGGCCTTCGCCACAAACGCGTAGAATTCCAACGGATTTCCCACGGGCGCGCCCTCGCGTTTGACATCCGTTTCTCGGACTATATCAAGGGAAGCGTTCCCGATGGCTTTCGTTTTCCTCCAGCGCTTTCTTTCGTGTTTCCTCGCCAGCATCTGCCATGCGGATGCCGGCGTGACGAGCTAGCGCGGCTTGATGCCGGCGGCTCACGGAGCTCGCACAGCCGGCGATTCCAAACTTTTGGTGCAACGTGATGCACCACCCTCCGCGGGGCCAGCTTCTGGCGCCCGCCTGATCCAGAAAACGACGATCGGTCTCTCCGCTTGGAGCGCGTCCGTTCGTCAGGCCTCAAAACCTAAACCCCGCGCGTCACCCTGACGCGCAAATCCCTGGAGAACCATGTCCGTCACGATCCCTGATCTCAGCTCGAAACTCGTCCTGCGTGGTATTCACGTCGACCTCACCGAAGCCATGAAGGCTTCGCTCACGACGAAAGCGGAACGGTTGTTTCGCCATGAACCTGGCATCCTCCGCCTGCGCATCGATGTGGGCGTGGACAACACACTTTCACGGCGCCGTTTTGTGGCCAAAGGTTACGTGGACATCGCAGGCCCCGATCTCGCGGCGTCGACTTATCACGACGACGCCTACGCTGCGATGTCGCTGCTGATCACCAAACTCGATCGCATGCTCCGCAAACGCGCGACGGCTCACCGCCGCACGCGGCACCGCGACGACATCCGCGTCCATCCGGCCGAGCCGGAAATGACGGACGCCCGCCGCTGATTCGTTTCAGCGTTTTTCGACTTACGGCGTCACCGGCCACGCGTCGGTGACGCTTTCCTGCGCACGCCCGGCGTGCGCCTTCCCCCACTGCGCCCTGCGCGAAACCTCCCTCCACGTCATGATCAAACAACGCACGCTCGGTCGCACTGACCTCAAAGTTTCCGAACTCTGCCTCGGCACGCTCAACTTCGGTTGGAAGACCGATGAAGCCACCTCCTTCGAAATCTTCGACGCGTTTTACGCCGCGGGTGGAAACTTCATCCAAGGCGCTGCCATCACGCCTACCTTTGCCCTGCCCTCCGCGTCCACTGCCGCGACCGAAGAAGTCATCGGCCGCTGGATGGCCTCCCGTCGCATCCCGCGCGAGAAACTCGTGCTCGGCACGCGCCTCAGCCTGCATCCGTCGCCGGGAGCCGGCGCAAATCTCGCCCAGTTGACCGCCCAAAGCGTCCGCGCGTCGATGCAGCGCCTCAACACCGATTATCTCGATCTGCTGATGTTCGAGTGGAACGAGCGCATGCTCCCCACGAGCGAGGTGCTCGAGGCCTTCGATGTCGCGCTGCGTCAGTGCTTCGTGCGCTACGTCGGTGCGTCGAATTTCGCGGCGTGGCGCGTGGCCGATTGCATTTCCCTCGCGTTCCAGCGCAACCAGCCGCGCATGGAGGCGCTGCAGGCGGACTATTCGCTCATGACACGGGCGCGCTTCGAACCGGAAGCGATGTCGCTCTGCGCTGAACAGCGTCTTGGCTTCATCGCCACGTCGCCGCTCGCCGGCGGATTCCTCACAACCCGCAAACGCACGGCCGAAGCCGCGCCGTTGTTGCGCGACCGGTGGGCGCAGCGTTTCCGCAGCATCTATGGCGACGTCGCTTTGTCCGCGGTGGCCGAAGTCGCGGCGCGACACGAAGCCAGCCTGGCGGAGGTCGCACTCGCGTGGGTGTTGCAGAATCCCACCGTCACGTCCGCGCTCGTGGGCGTGCGCTCCGGCGCCGAGATGCAGGAGCTCGCCCGCGCGTCGCAGCTCCGCCTGACGCCGCTCGATTTGCGCGAGCTCACCGCAGCGACCGAAACCGAGGAAGTGCGCATCGATTCCGATCTGCTCAGTCGCGTCGGTGTCGAGCCGGTCGCGGCAAACTGATCTCATCTTCGCCGGGCGCGGCGATTCGCAGCCGCCTCGCCCGCGCGAACGATGATCGCCACCACGGAGTTGTCACGCGGTGCAATCCTATGCAGCGTGCGCCCGATCCATGCGCATTGGCCTCGCCCAACTCAATCCCATCGTCGGCGATCTTCCCGGCAACCGCCGGAAAATCCTCGAGGCTTACGCCCGTCTCGTCAGCAGCGGCGCCGAGCTGGTGGTGTTTCCCGAACTCGCCATCTGCGGTTACCCGCCGCGCGACCTGCTCTTCAAGCGCCGCTTCGTGCCCGATTGCGAGGAGTCGCTGCGCGAGATCGCCACTGCCATTGGCGAAGTCCCTGCGCTCGGCGGCACCGTGGAGCAAAATAACAGGGGCGAGGGCCGCGCTGCGTTCTACGCGGCGGCGTTCTGCCATCGCGGGCGCGTCGTCGACACCGCGCACAAGTGCCTGCTGCCGACCTACGACGTGTTCGACGAGGACCGCTATTTCGAACCCGCCGCGAGTCCGCTCGTGATCGAACACGGCGGCCTTCGCATCGGCGTCACGATCTGCGAGGATATCTGGACGCATCCGTCGATCAGCACGCGGCGGCTCTACCGCGGCGTGGACCCGGTCGAACAACTCGCCGCGCAGCGCTGCGATCTGATGCTTAATCTGTCCGCGAGTCCGTGGCATTCCGACAAGAGCAACCTCCGCCACACGCTCATCGCCGACGCCGCGCGCGCGCTCCGCTGCCCGGTGGTTTACGTCAACGCCGTCGGCGGCAACGACGAGCTGATCTTCGACGGACGCAGCCTCGCGTTCGATAAAAACGGAAACATTCGCGCGAGCCTCGCCGCTTTCGCCGAAGAGTTTCGCGTGGTCGAGGTGAACGACGAATCCGCGACCGCGGTTCCGGTGCCCGAACAGGACGAATGCCGCGATCTCTTCGACGCGCTCGTGCTCGGTCTGCGCGACTACGCGCACAAGAGCGGATTCAAACGCGCGCTCATCGCCCTCTCTGGCGGCATCGATTCCGCTCTCGTGGCGGTGATCGCCGTGCACGCACTCGGCGCCGAAAACGTGATCGGCGTGTCGCTGCCGTCGGCGATTTCGTCGCAACACTCGCGCGACGACGCGCGCAAACTTGCCGAAAATCTCGGCATCCGTTTCGAGACGATCGCGATCGCCGACGCCGTCGCCTCGACGGAAAAGTCGCTCGAGCCGATTTTTGCCGGGCGAACGAAAGACGTGACCGAGGAAAACATCCAGGCGCGCATCCGCGGCGTGATCATGATGGCGCTCTCGAACAAATTCGGCGCGCTGCTCCTCACGACGGGCAACAAGAGCGAAATCGCCGTCGGCTATTGCACGCTCTATGGCGACATGGCGGGCGGACTCGCCGTGATCTCCGACGTTTTCAAGACCCAGGTTTACGCGCTCTCCCGCTGGATCAATCGCGAGCGCGAGGTCATCCCGCACAACACGATCGAAAAACCGCCGTCCGCCGAGCTGCGTCCCGGCCAGGTCGATCAAGACAGCCTGCCGCCCTACGACGTGCTCGACGCGCTCCTGCGCGGCTACGTCGAGGAAGGTCTCTCGCGCCGCGATCTCGTCGCGCAAGGTTTCGCCGAAGCGGTGGTCAACGACGTCGCGCGCAAGGTCGACCTCAACGAATACAAACGAAAACAAGCCGCGCCCGGTTTGAAAACCACGCCCCTCGCCTTCGGCGTCGGCCGTCGCATCCCGATCGTCCAACGCTACGTGAGCTGACCCGCGCCACGTGGCGCACCGGTTCGAGCCCGAGTGCGTCCCGAGTCGAGCCAAGGTCCGCACCGGGTCGGGACAAGGAGCGTCCCACATCGCGACCAGGTGCGGCAGGCGTCGAGCCAAGGTCCGCACCGGGCCGGAATTGATCACGGAAGCACCGAAGCACAGAAGAGAACGAGGAAGCTCAGAGGCGTTTTCTCCGTGCACTCTGTGGCCCGACATTCCGCCTCCCTGCTTCCGTGTTTCCGCGATTAATTCTCCGCTGCGAAGAATCGGGTTTTGCGTCGCGGCACGTAGCGCGGCTCAAATGGGGCCGCTGATTTCTCCCTCATGCCCATCAAAATCTTCGGCGCTCTTCTTCTTCTCAGTGCGTTTCTGCTGCGCTGGGGCATGGTGCGCGATCAGATGCGCGGTTTCACCGGACCGAAACACCGTCGCATCTTTCGCGAGCAAAACCGCACGCGATTTTTGGTGGCCGTTTACACGCAGGGCGCCTGCGCATTGATCTGCGCAATCGCCGGCGCGGCCTGTTTAGCCCATACTCTTCTCATTCGACGATGACTTCGGAACAACTCTTCGAACGCGCCAAACAACTGATGCCCGGCGGCGTCAACTCGCCCGTCCGCGCTTTTCGCTCCGTCGGCGGCGCACCGTTTTTCGTGAAAGCCGCCCGCGGCGCCCGGCTGGTGACGGCCGACGATCGCGAGCTGATCGATTTCGTGTGCACGTGGGGGCCGGCGATTCACGGTCACAATCATCCGCGTATCCGCGAGGCGATCGCGCACGCACTCGAATCCGGCACGTCGTTCGGCACGCCGAATCCCTACGAGGTCGAGATGGCGGAGCTGATCGTGGAGTTTTTCCCGTCCATCCAGAAGGTCCGCATGTGCAACAGCGGCACCGAGGCCACGATGTCTGCGATCCGGCTCGCGCGCGGTTTCACGCGGCGCGACAAGATCGTGAAGTTCGCCGGTTGCTACCACGGTCACTCCGACTCGTTGCTGATCAAGACCGGTTCGGGCGCGCTCACGCACGGTCATCCCGACAGCGCGGGCGTGCCGGCGTCGTTTGCGCAGGAAACGATCGTGCTGCCTTACAACGACCGCGCGGCGCTCGACGCAGCGTTTGCGGCCAATCCCGGACAAATCGCGTGCGTCATCCTCGAGCCGTATTGCGGCAACGTGGGCTTCATCATGCCCGACGAGGGCTATCTCGCCTACGTGCGCGAGATCACCGCGAAACACGGGACAGTGTTGATCTTCGATGAAGTGATGACCGGTTTCCGCATCGCGCGCGGCGGTGTGCAGGAGCGCGAAAAGATCGTCCCCGATCTCACGTGCCTCGGGAAAATCATCGGCGGTGGTCTGCCAGTCGGTGCGTTTGGCGGACGCACGGACATCATGGATCAGCTCGCGCCGCTGGGACCGGTTTATCAGGCCGGCACGCTGAGCGGGAATCCGTTGGCGATGGCCGCGGGCATCGCAGCGCTGCGATTGCTGAAGGAGGAAAATCCCTACGAGCGGCTGGACCAGCTGGGCCGTCAACTCCGCGCAGCAGTCGTTACCGCTGCCGAAAAGAAAGGTCTTCCGGTTCAGGTCCCGCAGTGCGGGTCGATGTTTAGCATATTCTTCACGCCCACGGTGGTAAGGGATTACACAACTGCGCTCACGGGTGACGCCGCCCTCTTCGGACGCTTCTTCCACGCGTGTCTGGCAGGCGGCGTGTATTTGGCGCCAAGCGCTTACGAGGCCGGCTTCATCAGCACAGCACATGACGGTGCAGCCATCGAGCGGGCATGCGCTGTGCTCACTACGGCCATCGGCCAACTTTGAGTTGGCGGAATCGTTCAAAGTTTAGCTCAGTTTAGCCGTAATCACGATCATGGTCGCCCGCACTTTTGTCTTTGTCGCCGCGCTCTTCTCTCTCGTTGTTTCCGCTGCGACGGCCGCCCAACCGACCACGCGGGAGATCCTTCCCGTCAGCGAACTGAAAGCGGGCCAGAAGGGCGAAGTCTGGACGGTGTTTCGCGGGACCGAACCCGAGCCGTTTGCCGTCGAGATCACCGGCGTGGTGCAGAATGCGCTCGGGCCGGGCAAGTCGCTGATCCTGGCCGAGCTCACCGATCCGCGCGTGCAAAAAATGGGAGCGGTTGCCGGCATGAGCGGCAGCCCGCTCTACGTGGATGGCAAACTCGCCGGGGCGCTCAGCTATCAGGTGCAGCGCTTCGAAACCGTGCGCTACGCGGGCTTCACGCCCGCCGCGGATCTCGCCGAAGTCGAGGCGAAGGCAGTCGCATCCGTCGCCGCCACGCCTTCCGGCGAATCCTCGGTCGTCGCGGCCACCGGCATGCAGCCATTGCGCCCGGTCTTCACGCTGAGCGGCCTGAGCCCGGCGGTGGCCGAATTGTTTGCGCCGAAGCTCGCGGCGCTTGGTCTGTCCACGACCTCGCTCGGGGGCAGCCTCTCGGCGGGCGCGGACGGCGTATCCGCTTTTCAAGCACAGGGGCTGCAGCCCGGGGGCGCCGTCGCCGTCGCCCTCGCGACGGGTGACATCACCCTCGCAGGCACCGGGACGGTTTCGACGACCGACGGCGTCAACGTGACCGCCTTCGGCCATCCCATGATGTCGCTGGGCCATGTCGCGTTGCCGATGTGCGCCGCCGAGATCGTGACGATTCTTCCGTCGAACATGCAGTCGATCAAGGTGGCCAACACCGGTCCCGTGATCGGCACGATCAGCCAGGATCGCCTGTCCGCCGTGTCCGGCACACTCGGCCAGGGCCCCGAGATGACCGAGGTCGAGGTGATCGTGAAATCCAGCAGCACCGCGCCGCGTTCGCTGCGCTTCTCGGTCGCCCGTCAGGAGTTTCTCACACCCGTGCTCGTCGCGACGGGTGTCAGCCAGGCCATCCTCGGCTCCAACGAGGCCGGGTTGAGCAAAGGTTTTCTCCTCAGCAGCGACATCAGCTTCCCGTCCAAGCCGCTGCTGGCCACGCGTGCCCTCTATTCGGGACCGCAGGGCTTCCAGCAGGGCCTCAACCAGTTCGTGCAGGACCTCGCGCAGAACCTGCAGAATCCCTACGAGAAAACATTTCCCCACCGCGTCGTGTTCACCGTCGAGGCCCTCGAACAGAGCCCGATCGTGACGCTCGATCTGTTTCAGCTCTCCCGCACGACGGCGCGCGGCGGCGACCTCGTGCAGGCGACCCTCGCGTGGCGCGATTACCAAGGCGCTTCACACCGCCAGGTGATCGACATCCCGATCGATCCGGCTTGGGTCGGCCGCACCGTCGATGTGGTGCTCGCGCCCGGTCCGGTGCTCGACGAACTGTCCGGGCGCCCGCGGACCATCGCGGCGGCCCAGTTGCGAAGCTTCGACGCGTATCTCGCCGCGCTGCGCAGCGAGCGTGCCCCCGATGGCCTCTCGCTGGCCATCGTCGAGCGCACGAGTCTTTTCACCGACCAGACGAGCGCCACCCCTGATGCGCCTGACTCGATCGAGCGCATCGCGCGCACAGCCGACGAAGCCCGCTTCCGGCAGGTCGAGGCTGTCGCCGCTCTTTGGGAGACTCATGTGCTCGCCGGGAAGCTTTCGTCGGCGACGCTCCGTCGGTCGCTGACCATCGTCGAGTAATTCGTGTTTGGCTCCGCCGGCGCGCGGGGTTCATTTCCCTCATGGCTTTTTCTCTCCCCGCTGGAGGTCGCGGCCTCCTCACGTGCTTTCTCGCTCTCGCCACCTTCACCTTCGCGGAGCCGCTTTCGAAACGGACCGAGATCGACTTCTTCGCGGAGGTGCCGAGCCGCGACCTGAAAGGCCTCGCCACGCGCTCCGACGGGCGCCTGGTCGCCGGTCCTTCGTTGTCGGAACTCCGGGGAGAGGCTCCGGCCGATCTGCTCTGGGCTGTGGAGCCCGCGGGTGAACCGGATCGCTGGCTCGTCGGCACCGGCCCCGACGCAAAGATCTTCGAAGTCGCGATCAATCGCACTGCGCTCACCTACTCCGCCCGAGAAATTATCCGCCTCGATGAGTCGCATGTCTTCGCGCTGAAACGCCTCCCGGACGGCACGATCCTCGCCGGCACGTCGCCCCGTGGAGCCATTTCGCTGATTCGCGAGGGCAAACTGCTCGCACGCGTCGCGCTTCCGGTGGACTCGATCTTCGACCTTCTGCTGCTCGACGGCCGCACGGCCTTGGTCGCCACGGGCAATCCCGGTCGCATTTATCGTGTCGATCTCTCGCAGTTCGCCGCGTCCGGCGTGATCACCGAGCGACTCACCGATACCGCCGCGCTCGAGAGCCACGGCATCACCTTGTTTGGCGAGATCCGCGATCGCAACATCCGCTCTCTCGCCCGCTTCCCCGATGGCCGCGTGGTCGCAGGGTCCGCGCCGCGCGGTAATATCTACGTTTTCCCCGAACTCGGCGGCAATGCATCGATCCTCCAGGAGAACCGCGACGCCGAGGTCACCGACCTGCTCGTCGAGTCGACGACCGGCGATCTCTACGCCGCGCTGACCTTCACGGCACAAGCGAGTGAAATGCGCGTCGCGCCTCCGCAGAAACCGAACAAGGACGACACCGAAGCTCTCTTCTCCTCCGCCTTCTCGGGCGGCGAACGCTTCAGCGGTCGGGCCGCCGTGATCTGGATTCCGTGGAACGGTTTCCCCGAAACGCTCACCTCGCGCGGCAACACCGCCATCTACGGCCTCGCCCGCCACCAAAACACCGTCCTCATCGCGGGCGGCGAGCAGGGCGAATTGCTCGGGTTCGATCTCGCGCAACGGCTCTCGCTCACGTTTCCCGGCAGCGCCTCTTCCCAACTCAACGGCCTGGCCGCCGATCCCGCCAAGCCCGGCAGCTTCCTCATCCTTCACAACAACGCTCCCGGATTTGCGCTGCTCGATTTCAACACGCGCGCAACGCGCACGGCCGAGACCCGGCGCCTCGACCTTGGTGGCCCGGCCCGACTCGGCGCGTTGCGCTTCGGGCGACTGCGCGACGTCGAGCCCGGCCAGGTCACCGTCGAGATCCGCACCAGCAATGGCAGCGATGCGGTCGAAGGTTGGTCGGCCTGGACTCCTCTCCGCCATCACGACGGCGGGTGGTCGCTTCCGGATCTGCAGGGTCGCTACGCCCGGGTCCGCGTCTCCCTCCCCGCCTCGGCCGCCGCCGCGCAGCTCGACAAAGCGGCTCTCTTCTCGCTCCCGCAAAACCGGCGGCCGCAGCTCCAGGATTTCCGGGTGCTCTCGCCCAATTTCGCGATCGTGCCGCCCTCCGAATCGCCAACGCCGCTCACGGCCACGCTTGGCCAGCTGATGCAGGCGTCCCGGGACCGCGAGGCGGATCGCCGCCGCGGGGCCTTGCTCAGCAGCGCGGTGGTCCCATCGCCGGGCCTTCAGGCAGTCTTCTGGACCGTGGGCGATCCCGACGACGACACGCTTGTCACCAGTTTTTCGATACGCCGGGACGGCGACG
>JAEYQF010000313.1 GCA_023410155.1 Verrucomicrobiota bacterium
CCCCTACCTCGCTCCGTCTTTCTTATGCGCCTCGCTCCTCTGACTCGAGTTCTCGCCGTTCTGCTCGCGCTCGTGCCGCCCGCGATGATTGCCGTGACGCCGATCACGCCGGTGCCGCCGCAGGCGAACTTCCGCGTCGCCACGGTGCAGGTGCGTGTCGTGCCGGATCACGCCGACTGGACGTATCGCGTCGGCGAAGCAGTGAAGTTCAAAGCCACCGTGGTCGCGGACAACGTCGCGATCGAAGGCGCCACCGTCACCTACAAGGTCGCCCCCGACATGATGCCTGGCGCGGAGAAAACCGCGAACGTCCCGCTCGAGGGGCTCGTGATCGACGGCGGCACGATGAAGGAGCCCGGTTTCCTGCGCTGCGTCATCACGACCGAAGTCGCGGGCAAGACCTACAAGGGCGTCGCGACCGCGGCGTTCGAGCCGGAGAAAATCCTGCCGTATCAAACGGAGCCGGAGGATTTCGACGCGTTTTGGCAGAAGGGCCGCGAGGAGCTCGCGCAGATCCCTGTCGAGCCGATCCTCATGCTGCTGCCCGAGCAGTGCACGGACACGGTCAATGTTTACCACGTCTCGCTTCGCACGGTCGGGCCGGGATGGACCAAGGTTCCCGCGCGCGTCTTCGGCATTCTTTGCGAGCCGAAGGCGTCGGGGAAATATCCGGCCGTGCTCAAGGTCCCCGGCGCCGGCGTGCGTCCTTATGCAGGCGACAAGGGCCTCGCCGCACGCGGTGTGATCACGCTCGAAATCGGTATCCACGGCATCCCGGTAAACATGCCTGAAAGCGTTTACGATTCGCTCGGGGCCGGCGCGCTGCTCGGTTACTGGAATTTCAATTTGGATGACAAAGAGAGCTTCTATTACCGGCGCGTTTACCTGAGCTGCCTTCGCGCCAACGATTTTCTCACCTCGCGCGAGAATTGGGACGGCAAGAACCTCCTCGTCATGGGCGCGAGCCAGGGCGGGCAGCTTTCGCTGGTCACCGCCGGTCTCGACGAGCGCGTGACCGGGCTCGCCGCAACACATCCGGCATTCTGCGATGTCGCCGCCGAATTGCACGGCCGTGCGGGCGGCTGGCCGCATCCCTTCATGAATCCCGATGGCACGAAGTCCATCCACGCCACGCCCGCCAAAATCGAAACCGCACGCTACTACGATGCGGTCAACTTCGCGAAACGCATCAAGGCTCCGGGTTTCTACAATTGGGGCTACAACGACGACGTCACGCCGCCGACCTCGACCTACGCCGCTTACAACGTCATCCGCGCTCCCAAGACCCTCGCGCTCACCCTCGAGCTCGCTCATCACTACACGCCCGAGCAGTGGGAGGCGATTAACCGCTGGGTCCTCCAAGCGTTGGCCCTGAAATAGCTTCACGCACCGCTTCAACTTCATTCATTGCACCGATGGCATTCTCGAAGGATTTCACGTGGGGCGCAGCCGCTGCGGCCTACCAGATCGAAGGCGCTTGGGACAAAGATGGCCGCGCGCCATCCGTCTGGGATGTGTTCTCGCACCAGCCCGGCCGCGTCTTCGAAAACCACAACGGCGACGTCGCGTGCGATCACTATAATCGCTGGCGCGAAGACGTTGGGTTGCTTCGAGACCTCGGGGCGCACGCCTATCGGCTTTCCTTCTCGTGGCCGCGCATCATCCCGCAGGGCACGGGCCGCGTGAATGCCAAGGGCCTCGCGTTCTACGACCGGTTGATCGACGGACTGTTGAAGGCCGGAGTCACGCCGTGGGTCACGCTCTACCACTGGGATCTGCCGCAGGCGCTGCAGCAGCGCGGCGGTTTTCTCAATCGCGACATCGTCGAGTGGTTCGGCGATTACGCCGCGCTCATCGTCGACAAATTCGGCGATCGCGTGAAGCACTGGATGACCTTCAACGAGCCGCCGGTGATTGTCGGTCTCGGCATGCAGGACGGGATCTTCGCGCCCGGGCTCAAGCTGCCGTTCTCCGATTGCTTGCTCGCCGCGCACCATCTGCTCATGGCGCACGGCAAGGCGGTGCAGGCGCTCCGCGCGGGCTGCAGCGGAAAGGTCAAGATCGCGCTCGCGCACACCAGCCGGGAGCGTATCCCGTTCTCGGATACCAAGGGCGACGTCGAGGCTGCGCGCACCGACTATTTCTCATGCCGCGAGCGCGGCATGTGGAATCTCGCCTGGTGGGCCGACCCGATCGTCTTTGGCCGCTATCCGGAGGAGGGCCTGAAGAATTTCGCCGCCGACCTGCCGACGATCGCGACCGGCGACATGAAGCTGATCAACCAGAAGACCGACTTCATCGCCTATAATTGTTATACCGGCTGGAAGGTGAAGGCCGGGAGAAACGGCCAGCCCGAGAAGGTCGCCCATGGCTGGGGCACCGGCAATGCGCGCGGCACACTCCCGTGGCTCGAGATCGCGGACCACGCGCTCTACTGGACCGCGAAGTTCCAGACCGAGCGCTACAAGCTCCCGCTCGTGTTTTCGGAGAACGGCTACTGCAACACCGACTTTGTCCACCTCGACGGCAAGGTGCATGATCCGCAGCGCGTCGATTTCCTCGCACGTTATCTCGGCGGCATGAAGCGCGCCGTGGAGGAAGGCGTGCCGGTGGCCGGTTATTTCTACTGGTCGATCCTCGATAATTTCGAGTGGTGCGAAGGCTATAAGGACCGCTTCGGCCTCGTGCACGTCGATTACCAGACGCAGAAGCGCACGCCGAAGGATTCGTATTATTGGTATCGCGATGTTATCAAAACCAACGGGGCGAATCTCTGAGCCCTGGCGCTGAGGAGCGACGCTTAGGCCACTCCGTGCAGCGTCGCGGCGCGTTGCGGCCCGAGTCGGGACTGGATGCGGACTGAGTCGAGCCAAGGTCCGGACCGGGTCGCGGCAAAGTGCGGCTCGGGTCGCGCCTCGGTGCGTTCCCGGTTGCATGTCGGTTCGTCCCGGGTCGAGACAGGGCGAGGAAACGATCTCAACGGGGCTGCAAGGCTTCTCATTGTGGCGGGTTCACCGAAGCGTTATGATCTCGATTTCTCCGATCGCCCCTGTGGCGGAGTTCATCGGGAACCCGTTGAACCCTGATGCAGGGCCGCATTGAAGCCTGCGAGATACGCGCGCCATCACCGCTCGCCTGTTTCGCCTTGTTGGGTAACTTTTCTCATGCACTTGCTTTCGCTTTCTTCCTCGTCCTGGCGCTTCCGTGATGCGACGCGCGGCTCGGCCTGGCGTCCCGCAACGGTGCCCGGCTGCGTGCACACCGATCTGCTTCGGCTGAACGCGATCCCGAATCCGTTCTGGGCCCAAAATGAGGAGCAGCTCCAATGGATCGAGGAGCGCGCGTGGGAGTATCGCACGAGCTTTCGCGTGTCGAAGGCGATGCTGGAGGACGATGCCGTGGAGCTCGTGTGCGACGGACTCGACACGCTCGCGACCGTGACGCTCAACGGAACCGAGATCGCGCGCACCGAGAACATGTTCATCGGGTTTCGCTGGGACGTGAAGCGCCACCTGCGCGCCGGCACGAACGAACTCGTGGTGCGGTTCGATAGCGCGATGGAGTATATCCGCACGACGCGCACGAAACACGTGCCGCGCGAGTTCAACGATCCGGTCGGCCGCTGTGTGGTGATCCGCAAGCAGCAGTGCCAGTTCGGCTGGGATTGGGGTCCGCGTTTCGTGACCGCCGGCATCTGGCGCGACATCCGTCTGGAGAGCTGGTCGGGCAATCGACTCGAAAGTGTGCGCGTAACGCAGGATCACAGCCGCGACGGGGTGGTGGTCTTGAACCTTGCCGCGGAGCTGGCGCGTCCGGCGAAGAACGTGACGCTGCGTTGGGCCCTTTCGATCGACGGCAAAGAGGTCGCGGCGGGCGAGGGGAATCGCATCGACGTGCCGAATCCGCAGCTCTGGTGGCCGAGCGGCCAGGGCGCGCAACCGCTCTACACGCTTCGCGTCGAAGCGCGCGGAGGAGACACGGAGATCGGCGGCTGGGCGCGGCGGATCGGTTTGCGCACGATCGTGCTCGATCGTCACGCGGACGAGTGGGGCGAGAGTTTCCAGTTCGTGGTGAACGGCCGGGCGATCTTTGGCAAAGGTGCCAACTGGATCCCGGCCCACACCTTTGTGGCGAAACTCACGCGAGCGGACTACGAGCGCGATCTGCGCGCCGCAGCGCTTGCCCACATGAACATGATCCGTGTGTGGGGCGGCGGCATCTACGAGAGCGAGCACTTCTACGATCTGTGCGACGAACTCGGCCTGCTCGTGTGGCAGGACTTCATGTTTGCGTGCACGCTGTATCCGGCGGATCGCGCGTTTCTCGAAAGTTCGAAGGCGGAGGCGGCGTTCCAGGCGCGGCGTTTGCGGCATCGGGCCTCGCTGGCGTTGTGGTGCGGCAACAACGAGGTCTTTGGCATCAACGCGCACGAATTCACCGCCGAGCCTCGCAAATACGAGGAGTATGAAGCGCTGTTTCACCGCGCGCTGCCGGAGGCGCTGCGCACGGCGGACGAGGTGACTGCGTATTGGCCGAGTTCGCCCTGGCGTGGCGACACGGCGGCGGATCATGCCACGGGGGAGCAGCGCGGGGACACTCACTTCTGGGATGTCTGGCACGCGCGCCAGCCGGTGAAGGACTACGAGAAGTATGCGTTCCGCTTTGTATCCGAATTTGGGATGCAGAGCTTCAGTTCACCGGAGACCAACGCGACCTTCTGCCCGCCGCATTTGGACAACGTGTTCGGGCGCGAGATGGAGAACCACCAGAAGAACCGCGCGGGGAACCAGATCATCCTCGATTACGTTTCGCGGCTCTATCGTTTCCCGAAGGGACAGGACGAGCTGATCTATCTCTCCCAGCTGAATCAGGCGTATTGCATGCAGGTCGGCGTGCAGCACTGGCGCCGCAATTCGCCGCGCTGCATGGGCGCGCTCTACTGGCAATTGAATGATTGCTGGCCCGTCGCCTCGTGGAGCTCCATCGAGTTCACCGGACGCTGGCGCGCACTGCACCACGTCGCCAAGCGCTTCTTTGCGCCGGCGCTCGCCGTCGCGCACATGCCGGGCGAGGAGCTCACGATCATCGGCAACTATCGCCGCTCGACCATCCGCGAGGTGCATCTCTCGACGATCTACGATGCACCCGAGCCGGCGAAAGGCCGGTTGCGCTGGGATCTCTTCCACGTGGACGGACGGCGCCTGCTCCGTGGCAAGAAGGCGGTGCAACTGGAGCCGCGCACGAGTCGCGAGCAGCAGACGATCGAGCTCGGACCGCTGCTGGAGAAGCATGGGCGGGAGAATCTGCACCTGCGTATCGCGCTGGACGTCGAGGGTGCGGAAGCCAGCTGCGACACCGTGTTTTTCACCGCGCCGCGATTCGTGGAACTGCCGACCGCGAAAACCAAGGTCAGGATCGAACGCGTGTCGCCCCGGCAGGTGGAGCTCACGTTTACCTCACCGGTGTTCCAGCACCGCTTCGCGTTTGAGCTGCCCGGGTTTCCGCATCGCGCCAGCGACAATTTCTTCGAGCTGTATCCGGACGCGCCACGCACCGTGAGGCTCGATTTCGATCGCCCCGTCACGGCGTCGCAATTGAAGCGCGTGCTGCGCTGGCGATCCCTCGTGGACACCTATTGATGGCAGAGAAGAAGTTCGTCTTTTGGCCGGCGGCTGTCGTGCTTCCAATCTCGAGCCCGTAGAGAATCTCATTGCTAGTTTTGCGCTAAATTGGCGCTCTTCTCCGTCCCCTCCCCAAGCATGTCCAAGTTCTTCAGCTCCTGGAAAAGCAAAGCGTATCAAGACTACGTCATCGCCACGGAGGACAAGGTCCCGCGGAACCAGAAGCTGGCCTACGGCCTGGGCACGTTCCACGACATGTGGGGACACTGGCTGTATCCAAATATTGGATTCCAGGTGTTCAACATCTTCCTCGGCGTGGCGCCGTGGCTGGTGGGCATCGCGCTTTTCGCCAACCGCATCTTCGACGCGATCGCGGATCCGCTGTTTGGCTGGTTGTCGGACAACACGCGCACGCGCTGGGGGCGTCGCCGTCCCTACATCCTGTTTGCGGGCGTGCTCGGGGGGCTGGCATTTCCGCTGCTCGTCGCGGTGTCGCCGGGGTGGGGATCTACGACGATCTTCGGTCAGGAGATTCCGTTCTACTTCTGGTATATGATCGGTTCGTCGGCGATTTTCCTGCCGATCATGAGCGCGTTCAAGGTGCCCTACGATTGCATGGGCGTCGAACTGACTCCGGATTACCACGAGCGCACGAGCGTCTGGTCTTACCGCAACGCCGTGCAGAAGGTGGCGGAGCTCGGTCTCTTCTTCGCCGCGCAGTTCATGACGATGGCCGTGTGGGTCGGCGCGACGAGCGAGGATGTGTGGGATCGCATCCAACTGTTGCTCACGACCGCGTCGGCTTGGGCCGCTGCGCCGGAGGATACGAAACCGAACATCCTCCTTGGCGCGCAGGTTTACTGCACCGTGTTGGGCATCCTGATGGCGATCGCGGCCATCATCATGTTTTTCACGCTGCGCGAGCGCTACTACGGCAACGTCGTCTCGCGTAAGCAGGAAAAGGTGAAGCTGATCGAGACGCTGGGGCAGACGCTGAAATGCCGTCCCTTCCGCATGCAGCTCGCGATGAAGCTGCCCTACGCAATGGGCACGAGCATGGTCGGCGCGCTCGGCTACTACAATACGCTCTATTATGTTTGCCAGGGCCGGTTGGGCGAAGGCGCGGTGTGGAATTTCTGGATGGGTGTTTCCGGCATGGTCTTCGGTTTCCTGGGTATCCCGGTGTTTGCGTTTTGCGCCCGGGTGTTTGGAAAACGCCACGCCGTGATGATCATCCTGAGTGCGGCGATCCTCGTCTTCCTTGGCACCTGGTGGCTCTACACCCCGAGCATCGTGTGGCTGCAGATCTTCGCGTCCGGATTGATCGCGTTCACTGGCGCCGGCTTCTGGATGCTCGACGGCTCGATTCGCGCCGACGTGATCGACTACGACGAGATGGAAACGGGCAAGCGCCGCGAAGGTGCGTTCGTGGCCTGCGATTCGTGGATCTCGAAAGTCGGCACGGCGCTGGGCGCGGGAGCTTCCGGCATCATCCTCAGCGCGACGGGATTCGATGTGGCGCTCGGTGGCAATCAGAGCGAGCAGACGATCTTCATGATCCGTTTCCTCCTGGCCGCGGTGCCGATCGTCGGACTCGTGATCGGCCTCGTCATGATCTACTTCTTCCCGCTCACGCAGGAGCGCATGATGGACATCCGTGCGCAGCTCGAGCTGAAGCGCGGCAAAGTCTGATCGATCACACGGGCGATGCGCCGCTGGGCTTCGCCCAGCAGCGGGGACGGATCGACTAGGCCTCGCGGTTGGCCTGGGTGCGTTTCCGATACGCGCCGGGTGATTCGCCGGTGACGCGTTTGAAGACGACGCACATGTATTCGACGTGTTCGAACCCGGCGAGTTCGGCGATGCGTTTGAGGGGGAAGTTGGTCTCGAAGAGCAACTGGCGGATCCGCGCGACCTGCACGCGCCGGATCTCGGCTTGAGGTGACCGACCGATGTGGCGTCGAAATTTCTTCTCCAGCTGGGAGCGCGAGGCGAAGGCGTGCTTTAGCACGCGCTCGACCGTGATGCCGGTGCAGGCGTGCGTGCGGATGAAGCTCAGCGCGGCCGCGACATTCTTGTCGGACATGGCGAGCACGTCGGTCGATTGTCGGGTGACCACGCCAATTGGCTCGACACGGAGACTGAGCGTGTCGGGTTGGTCGCCGGACATGAGGCGCTCGAGTTGCTCGGCGGCTTTGTAGCCGGACTGGAAGGAATTGGTGGCGATGCTGGAGAGGGGCGGGGTGGACAGCTCGCAGCGGATCGTGTCGTTGTTTGCGCCGAGCACCGCGACCTCTTCGGGCACGAGCAAGCCTGCCGCCTCCGCCGCAGCGATCACCTGGAAAGCGCGCATGTCGTTGCAGGAAAAAATCGCCACCGGCTTGGGCAGTCGCCGGAGCCACTCGGCGATGATGGTGGATTGTTTCGAGTCCCAAAACGGCGTCACCAATTCCGGATTCTCCACATCCAGCACGTCGCACGCGTGCCCGGCGAGGGAGACGGCCTCCACAAAGCCGTCTCGCCGTTCGTGAGACCACTCTGCGCCCAGAAATCCGCAAAACCCGAAGTGGTGGTAACCGCGTTCCAGAAAGTGTTCGGCGGCGAGGTGGCCGAGCGCGACGTTGTCAGGACGGATCTTCGGCACGCCCGGCAGCGCGGGGGTGTCATTGAGATCGACCAAAGGGATCTTTGCGGCCACGCAGCGTCGGGCGAATTCGGGCGTGGTGTGACGGCTGATGACGCCGTCCCAACGCTTCGTCTCGAGCCAGGAGGGATCGCTCTCGGCCCGTGCTTCGTCGTCGAGGAACGCCGCCCACGAGCGGTGCGTGCGCTCGTAGTGCGCGATGCCTTTGAGCATCGCTGCAGACTCTTCGAAGCGGGTGAGAAAGATGAGGAGGACCTGGGATTTCACGATGCGTTCGGCGGCGGGCGAAGCAGCATGGATGCGAGGCGCCACGCCGCGAGGGAGCACGTTGTGAAGTGTCACAAGATCTAGCAATCTCCGCTCGCGAGTGCAGCGCGGGGTATGCGCCGCCGCTCTCTTTCGCTGCGCCAAGAGCGTTGCCCGGCCTTGGTTCACCCGGGCGGTTCGAGGGGGCGCGTGGCGCTGGAGGGCGGGGATGCGGAGGGGGTGGGCGGGCGGGATGGCGGCGCGAGT
>JAEYQF010000346.1 GCA_023410155.1 Verrucomicrobiota bacterium
GCGTGGCGCAGCAGCGTGTCGAGCGGCAGACGGCCGGCGGCGGTGGGCTCGACGTGGACGAGTTCGCGATTCACCATCTTCTCCAGCTCCTCGTGGAAAAAGAGCAGGCTGCCGGTGAGCCCGATGACAAGCAGGCCGAGTCCCGCGGCGAGGCCGAACCACGAGTGAAGTTGCCAGAGACGTTTTTGCATCGGGAGGGAGGAAGTGAGAAGGGCGGCGGCGGTGAAGCCAGACAGAAGAGGGGCTTGGCTCGAAAATCTCGTGGTGCGCCGCGCCTGCGGATCAGGTGAGCCGGTCACTCCACGCGAGGCGCAGAGGACCGGCTGACGGAGGTGCGCGTTACAGTTTGTATTCGACAGAGACGGAGTATTGACGCGGGGCGCCGTAGATGGCGCCGAACTGCACGGTGCGCAGGTATTTCTCGTCGGTGAGATTATCGACGTTGAGGCGCACGGTCGCGGCGTCGGTGAGTTGGTAGGAAGCGAACGCGTTGACGAGCAGGTAGGAATCCTGACGCGCGGCACCGTTCTTGAAGACGTCGGATTGCCAGCGGACGCCTGCGCCGAACTTGAGCTTGGGCAATCCCGGCATGCGGGTGTCGGCTCGCGCGCTGACGATGGTGCGCGGAACCCACTCATAGATGTCCGCGCCGTCGGGGCCGGTGAGCTCCATGCGCGTGAAACCGACGGTCAGATTGGTGTTAGCACCGATGCGGCCCGTCGCTTCAAACTCGAAGCCGCGCGATTTCACGTCCTTGGGCTCGTAGTAGATCTGAAGGGTGACGGGATCGGTGCCGGCTTCTGTCGCGATACCTTTTTGCTCGGCATTGAAGACGGCGACAGTCGTCAAGAGGCGGCGATCGAGCCATTCGGCCTTGAGGCCGAGCTCGGTGTTGACGCCCTTCATCGGGGCGAGGAAGCGGCCGTTGACGTCGCGCTGGTCCTGCGCCGCGAAGATGTCGGAGTAGGAGACGTAGGCGAGGAGGTTGGGCGTGAGATCGAAGGTGAGGCCGGAGTAGGGACTGACTTTTTCGGTCGTTTCGTTGTCGAGATTGACGCCGCCGCCGTAGATCGAAGTGCCGTCGCGTTTGAGGTTGATGGCGTTGAGGCCGGCGATCGCCTTGAGTCGGTCGGTCAACGAGAGCCGAGTCGCGGCGTAGAAGCGGGCGAGCTTCTGGTCGCCGTCGGCGGAAACGTAGGTGCCGCCCCAAACGGGTTCGGCGTAAACGTTGCCCGCGTAAGGGAAGGCGGGGAGCACCGCACTGGGCGAACTGGTGATCGAGTAGGCCTCGGTGTAGGAGTCCTGTTGTGAGAGCGCGACGCCGAGGATCAGCTCGTGGCTGCGGCCGAAGGCGTCGAAGCGGCCGGTGAGGTTGGCGTCAACGATGTCGCTGCTGGAGTCGGAATCGCTGCGGTAGGGCCAACCGACGAGACCGGTGCCGTCATTCTCGAGGTAGCCGTAGGCGTAGAAGAGCTTCACGGCTTCATCGCCGGTGCGGTGGTTGTAGGTGAGCTTCGCTTCCCAATCGGGTGAAAACGTGTGCACATACTCGACGAAGGCGTTGGACGAACGCAGATCCCAGCGGGTCCAGTCCTGCGAAGTGGAAGCGGACGAATCGAACTCGAGCTGCGTGCCGTCAGCCCGCATCAGCGTGAGCGAGCCCCACATCGGCGAGCGCTGCAGGGAGTCGGCGTAAGTGAAACCGAAAGTGAGCGCGCCGGAGGAGCCGACCTGGCCTTCGACGACGCCGTAAACGGTCGTGCGGCGATCGTGCAGTCCGCGGAGGTAGGAATCTTTGTCCTCGTGCGCGACGACGAGGCGACCGGCCCAGGAGCCGGAGCTGGTGAGGAGTTGATTGTAGTCGAGAGCGCCGCGCCAGAGGTCGTGCGAACCGCCGCGCGCGATGATCTCGCCGCGGTTGTAGTTGATCGGGCGCTTGCGCACGTAGTTGATGGTGCCGGAGGCATTGCCCACGCCGGTGAGAAGACCGTTGGCACCGCGGATGAGTTCGATGCGGTCAAAGAGGTAGGTGTCCTGCTGGCCGACGACGAGGCCCCAATCGTTGGTCATGCCGAGGCCGTCGACCTGGGTGAGCATGATGTCGAAGCCGCGCGAACTGTAGGACGTGCGGTTGGTTTCCCAGGCATCGACCGTGATGCCGGTGCCGAGGCGCAGCGCTTCGTTGGCGTCGCTCGTGGCGAAATCGCGCATGACCTCCTGGTCGATTGTGCTGATCGTCTGCGGCGTGTCCTTGATCGTCAGCGGCAGGTTGGTCGCGCCTTTTGAAGTGCGATGCTCGCGCTTGGCGGTGACATCGAGCTTGTCGAGCTGCAGGGCGGAATCGTCCGCCTGCGCCCACGCGAGGCTCGCGAGAGCGAGGGAACCGCCGAGCAGGCGGAGAGAGAAAGACGACGTATTCATAATCTGGAGACGAATCGGCTGGAGGGGAAGGTGGGTGGCTGGAAGCAGCGCCGCGGCGCCGCTTCGGAGCGGCAAGGCGATCAGAAGCGAGTGGTAAGCGTGGCGCGCACCGCCAGCGGCGAGCCGGGGGTGATGTTATTGTTGTTGTGCGCGCTCGCGTAGTATTCGCGGTCGAAGAGGTTCTCCACGTTGAGCTGGGCGCGCAGGTTCTCATTGATCCGATAGAAGATCGCGGCGTCGAAGCGGACGAAGCTGGGCAGCGTGACGGTGTTGTCCGTCGAGGGGAAAATCGCGTCGCGATAGATCGCGCCGACGCCGATGCCCCACTGCGAGTTGAAGTCATAGCGGTTCCACAGCGAGAACGTGTGGCGCGGGAGCTGCGCGAGGCGCGCGCCGGCGACGACGGTCGCGGACTGCGTGGTGCGGATCTCGCCGTCCTGGTAGGCGTAGCCGCCGGAAACGCTCCAACTCTTCGCGAGACGGCCGGTGAGGCCGAGCTCGAGACCGTAGGCGCGCTGACCGTCGACGAGGATGGACTTGGTCGGGTCGGTGGGATCCACCGTCGCGACATTGCGGCGATCGAGGCGATAGGTCGCGGCCGTGAAGGCGAGATCACGGCGGATGTCCCACTTGGCGCCTATTTCGTAGTTCTTGAAATTCTCGGGATCGAGAGAGCGATTCGTCAGCGAGAGCGAGGAGAGCTGCTCGCCGGCACGCGGGATGTAGGAGGTGCTGTAGCTCGTGTAGAGCGAGACGCTCGGGGCGGGTTTGTAAATTAGGCCGGCGCGGGGGGAGACGAGTGTTTCCTCGTTGTTGATCCAGCCGCCGGTGCGGCGGTTGAGGAAATCGACCTCGAAGTTCTCGATGCGCACGCCGACGATCGCCTGAAGCTGCGGGAGCAACGTAATTTGATCCTGCGCGTAGATCGCGGCCGTTTCGGCGATGCCGTGGTTGAACGAATCGGTCGGGCTGAGCGCGAACGTGACGGGTAGCGTGGTGCGCGGGTTGGAAACCGGAACGAAAATGGAGGCAGTTCCGGGAGCGACGGTTTCGAAGTAGCCGGTCTCGCGGCGATTGTCGGTCTCCTGGCGTCCGAATTCGAGGCCGGTGAGGAACTGGTGCGACACCGAGCCGGTGTTGAAGGGGATGACGAGGTCGGTCTGGTTGTAGATATTCTCCCGCTCGGTGGCGTTGTTGTAGGCGAGCAGCGCCACATTGGTGCCGGTGAGGTCGACCGCGCCCGGGAAAACGTTTTGGTAGAATTTGTCGTAGTAACCGTAGCGCGTGGTGTTGCGCAGATTCAGGCCATTGCCGAACGAGTGAGTAAGGGTCGCGAATGCGGTGTTAACCGTTGCGTCCACCGGGCTTTGGGCGGGATCGCCGAAGAACGTCGCCGTGGATGTCGCGACTGGTCGACCTTGAAACGAGGGGATGCCGCGATCCGCGACGCGCTCGTCGTGAAAATATTCATAGCCGATGAGCAGCTTGGTGGCGGGCGTGAGCTGCCAGGCTGCGGTGGGGTTGAGGCCGTAGCGCTTGAGGGAAACATCGTCGCGATAGCTCTCGGCATCTTCGTAAATTCCGGTGAGGCGGAAGGAGATGCTGGCGTCGATGGGCTGGGCGATATCGAGCGTGGCGCGATATTGGTCCCACGCTCCGGCTTGCAATGAGAGTTCCCGGACGGTGACGCCATTGGCTTGTTTAGTGACGCGGTTGATCACGCCGCCCGAACCGCCACGGCCAAAGATCATGGCGTTGGGCCCTTTGAGGACCTCGACGCGGTCGGTGTTGTAGAAATCGCGGAAATATTGGACGTCGTCGCGCACGCCATCGATGAAGAAGTCGGCCGTGGTGCTGTTGCCGCGCAGCACGGGCGTGTCTCGATTGCCTTCGCCCTGACCGATACCCACGCCCGGGACATAGCGGGTAAGGTCGCCGAGGCTGCGCATCGACTGGTCGTCGATAAGCTCACGCGTGACGACGCTGATCGACTGCGGGATGTCGACCAACGCGGTATCGGTCTTCGTGCCGCTGGCGCTGCGCTGAACGAAATAGGTTTCGTCTCCGCTGATGCTTTCAACTTCGAGCTTCGGAAGCTGAACGACGCTGGAGCCCTGAGGCAGGTAGCTCGGCGTGATCGAACCGGATTCCTGGCCTGCCGCAGTGGCAGAAATGATGAGCGCCAGCGAAGTGGCCAGGAAGGCACGGAAGAGAGAAAGAGATGAGTTCATGAACTGAGAACGGGTCTTAATAGCCAAAGCACAGGCGGTGAGGTCAATGCATTTTTGAGACAAACTCTCAGTCTCAATAAGCGCGATTTTTAAATCGCTAGTTATCAATTAAATAGGGATGTCCAAGCCCCGCTCGAGCTCCTCGCGGAACTGAACCGCTCTCAAACCCTGTAAGCAACAGCCGTGAGACTCATTCAGTCGTCGTTGGCGAATGATCGCAAAACCGCCCGGCGGCCGCGCGCAGGAAGGTCGAGACCCCGAGTGCGGCGAGTTTCTCTCGCACGTTTGCGACCTTACGTGTGCGTCGCAGGACACCGACGCCGCCCACCGCCATCGACCATTCGCCAAAGGCGGAGCAAATCGGCGTTTGACGCGTGAAGATCGTAGGCCGTTAAAGGCGCATGGCCGTTTACGAAGTGTCTTTGGGCGAGCGTAGTTATCCGATCGAGATCGAATCGGATGTCGCGCCCGCGGTGTCTCGGACGTTGGCGGAGCTGGCTCGGCAGAATCGTCGAGTCGCCGTGATCGCGGATACCGCAGTTTGGGCGGCGCAGGGTGATACACTACGCGCGATCTTCGGTGAGGCCCCGACTCTGCAGATTCCCTCGGGAGAAGGTTCGAAGTCGTTGAACGAATTCGGCCGCATCATGGACTTCCTGGCCACGCACCGGATTGACCGCACGGCGGCTCTGTGGGCGGTGGGTGGGGGAGTGATCGGCGATCTCGCCGGATACGCGGCGGCGTCGTGGCTGAGAGGGATCGATTTTTATCAAGTGCCGACCACGCTGCTGGCGATGGTGGACAGTTCCGTGGGCGGGAAGACGGGGATCAACTTTCCCGCCGGGAAAAATCTAGTGGGCGCGTTTCACCAGCCGCGCGCCGTATTCATCGGCACGCGATTCCTCGAGACGCTGCCGGGGCGAGAATTCGTGGCCGGAGCCGCGGAGATCGTCAAATACGGTCTCTTGGGTGACCTGCCGCTGGTTGAGAGCCTTGAGCGGGCGCCGCTCGCGCTCGCAAGCCCGGACCTCGCAGACGTCATTCGCGGATGTTGCGCGCAAAAAGCCCGGATCGTCGCGTCCGACGAACGGGAACTCGCGAAGGACGGTGGGCGAGCCCTGCTCAATCTCGGGCATACGTTTGGCCACGCCATCGAACAGGTCGCCGGCTACGGCAATTACCTGCACGGCGAGGCGGTCGCCATCGGCCTCAATGCCGCCACCCGATTGTCGCATCGACTCGGGTTGCTCGCGTCGAAGGAGATCAATCGCGTGGAGCGGCTGCTGGAAGCGCACGAGCTGCCGTGTCGGCTGCGTGCACCGCTCCCGTGCGGCGAACTCATGGCCGCGACCACGCGGGATAAGAAGGTCCGCGGCGGCGTGCTTCGCTTTGTCGTGATGACGCGTATCGGCGAAGCCATTACACGCGACGGCGTGCCCGCTGCCCTGGCGGAGGAGTGCTTCCGCGAGATCGGCGCGGTTTAGTCGCCCCTCGGCGCCGCGGGCGCGGGCCGGAAAATCCGCGCTTTCGTTTGCCTGTCCGCTCGCGATAGTCTCGCTCCCATGTCCGCCATCGACGAAGGCATCGTGCGCGAGTATTTCGAGCAAAACGGCTTTCTCGTCCGCCAAGTGCGCAAATACCAGGTCACCGCGCGTCGCAAGAGCGGCGACGAGGAGATCGATCTGCTCGTCTATAACCCGGCTTCGGAACGCGGCGCGCGGCGTCCCGATTTCTTCCTCTTCTCGACTGAACTGCCCTTCATCCAACGGGCCGTGGTCTCGGTAAAACCGTGGCACACGAATGTGTTTTCTCCCGGCATCTTGAAGAGCAGCCCGGAGATCTTTCGGTTTCTGGAGGAGAAGGTGCTCAAGGAAGCCACGCGCATTTTTCCGGCGACCTCCACCGCGGAGGCCGACGCTGGACTTACCAAGATCCTCGTCCTGCCGAGCCTTCCCACCGCGGAACCGTTCCGTTCGCAAAGCGTGGAACTGCTCAAGCAGAACGGCGTCGACGCGATCATCTCCTTCCGCTCCATGCTTCTCGATTTGCTCGAGAAGATCGAAGTGAACCAGAACTACACCAAGAGCGACACGCTCCAGGTGATGCGCATCTTGAAAAACTACGACCTGCTGAAAGACGCCCAGCTCGACATGTTTCCCGATCGCGCGCTCTCCACGCCCCGCCGGCCCAAACCCTGACGATGCCCACAATCGTTCATCCGTCCGCCATCATCGAAGAAGGCGCCCAGCTCGGCGTCGATTGCGAGATCCGTGCCGGCGCTTTCATCGGCCGCCACTGCGTCCTCGAAGACCGTGTGACCGTGCACCCCTACGCCGTGCTCGGCGGGGAACCGCAGGACCTGCGCTTCGACCCGAGGACTCCCAGTTCCGTGCGGATCGGCGCCGCCACGGTGATTCGCGAGCATGTGACGGTGAACCGCTCGACGCGCGCAGACTCCGCGACGATCGTCGGTGCGAATTGTTTCCTCATGGCGGGTGCGCATGTCGCGCACGACTGCGTCGTCGGCGACCATGTCGTCATCGCGAACGATGCCCTGCTCGCGGGACATGTGCACATCGGCAGCTACGCGTTTCTCGGCGGCGGCGCGGCGTTTCACCAGAACGGCCGCGTCGGCGAGAGCGCGATGATCGCTGGCGGGGCCCGCATGGCGCTGGATGCGCCGCCGTTCGTGATGGCCGCGGAGCGCAACGAGATCATTGGGCTCAATCTGGTGGGCCTGCGGCGCCGCGGGTTCCCGCGCGCGACGATCGTCGAAATCAAGAGCGCATTTCGCGAGGTGTATTTCACCGCGGGCAACATTCGCACGATTGCCGCGGATGCGATCGCCTCCGGCCGCTACGCGTCGGACGAGGCGAAGCGGTTTCTCGCGTTTTTCACCGAGGGCAAACGCGCGGTTGCCCGGGCGCGCCGCGACGCGGAGTTGGAGGAGCGGGATGCCGGTTGATCGGCTTGCCATCACCTGTGGCGATCCGGCGGGCATCGGCCCGGAAGTGATCGCATCGTGGCTCGACTCGAACCGTGATGCGGCGCGAGACGTGGCCATCATCGGCCCTGCCCGGTGGCTCCAGAAACTGGATACATCGGCGGACAAGATCGCCGTTGGGCTCGAAGATTTCGAGCCGTCGCCAGGGCGACCGTCGCCCGATGGTGCGCTGGTCGCATGGGCGGCGATGGAGCGCGCGGCACAGGGCTGTGCGAGCGGAGAATTCGGTGGCGTGGTGACGGGCCCGGTGAGCAAAGCTGAACTCGCGCGTATCGGTTACGCGTTTCCGGGGCAGACAGAGTTTTTCGCCGCGCGGTGGGGCGGGGAGCCCGTCATGGCGTTTTGCGGCGGTCGCCTGCGCGTGGTGCTGGCTACGTGGCACATCCCGCTGGTCGAGGTGCCGCAAGCTTTGGGACCGCAGCTGCTGCGCCGCACGGTCGCTGCCGCCGACGCACTCGCGCGTGCCGACGGGATCGCCCAGCCGCGGATCGGTATCTGCGGGCTCAACCCGCACGCAGGCGAAGGCGGCCTGCTAGGCAGCGAAGAGAAGGATTTGATCGATCCTGCTCTCGATCACCTTCGCATCGATTTCCCGGGCATTTCCACGACTCAGCCGGCCGACACCCTTTTCGCGCGGGCAGCGCGCGGCGAGTTCGATGTCGTGGTGGCCCTTTACCATGACCAGGGACTCGCGCCGTTGAAGCTGGTTGATTTCGATGAATCCGTAAACGTCACGCTCGGTCTCCCGTTCGTGCGCACCAGTCCGGATCACGGCACCGCCTTCAGCATCGCGGGGCAGGGGAAGGCGCGACCGACGAGCTTCGCCAACGCGGTCACGGTCGCCCGGCGCTTGATAAACGCGCGGCGTGGCCGATAGTCGGACGGTCCATGTCCGAACCTCTCGCCACGCTTCCTGTTTCCGCGCCTGACTCCGGCGGTGCCGCCGCTGCACCGGCTGCTGCGTTGCCCGAAGGCGTTCGCGCGGGAAACGAAAATCTCATCAGGCTCACCGAGCCCGCAGGGCGCAAAGTGCAGGCGCTCATCGCGCGCGAGCAGCAGGGCAGCCTGTTGCGCGTGGCCATCTCTGGCGGCGGCTGCAACGGCCTGAGCTACAAGATGAAGTTCGTGCCTGATCCGAAACGCGGCGACATCCTCGTGCGCACCGCCGGCGTGGACGTGGTCGTGGACAGCAAGAGCGCGCTCTACCTGAAAGGCACACACCTCGACTATTCCGCGGCTCTCGTTTCAGGCGGATTCAAGTTTTCCAATCCCAACGCCAAGGCGAGCTGCTCGTGTGGCGAGAGCTTCAGCGTATAAGGGAGTTCCCCGACCTCCGGCTCCGGCGTGCCGTGCTAAATAGAGATTGTCATCGCACATCGGACGCGAGAGAAGCGCACCGACTTAAGTCACCAGACCCAACCTAATTGATGGCCAATTCGTTTCCTTCCGCCGGTGGCGGCCGCCCCGGTCAGTATCAACGCCGCAACAACGATCCGTTTGCGGCCATCCGCCGCAATCACCGTATCAAGGTCCCGCAGGTGCGCGTGATTTCTCCCGAGGGCAAGCAGCTTGGCGTCCTCGATACCCCCAAGGCCATCAACCTCGCCCTCGAAGTCGGTCACGACCTCGTCGAAGTCGCGCCCAATCCCACGCCGCCGGTGTGCCGCATCATGGACTTCGGCAAATATGTCTACGAGG
>JAEYQF010000365.1 GCA_023410155.1 Verrucomicrobiota bacterium
CTGGGGCTCGGAAAACGCCTCCGCCCAATCATCGGCAAGCCGATCGAACCAAAACTCCCGGGACTGTGGCGTGTAGACCCGCTTGGGACCGTGGGACTGCATTCGGCGTAAAAGGCGCGACCGTAGAAAGTGGGTTGCATGGTGCAACATCGAATTGCGCTAAATTTGCGTGAGGCGGCATTTCACACGCTCGTCACCCCACCGACACGCAAATGCCACGGACATAGAGGACCTTGGTCGCGAAGGAAAAACCTGCGCTCACCTCGTGCACCTCGCCATCGTCACCGAAACTTTCCCGCCCGAGATCAACGGGGTCGCGATGACCTTTGGCCACGTGGCGGGCGAACTCGCCCGCCGGGGCCATCGCGTGACCGTTTACCGACCGAACCGTCCTGACCCGGCACCCGCCCGCGACGCCAGCTTCGAGGAGATTGCGATGCCGGGCATGCCCATCCCGGGTTATCCCCTGTTGCGACTCGGCTTCCCCGCGGCAGGGAGATTGCGGGCGAGCTGGAAGCAGGCGCGGCCTGATCTCGTGCACGTGGTCACCGAAGGTCCGCTCGGAGCCTCGGCGGTCAGCGCGGCCCGCGGTCTCGGCATCCCGGTCACCTCGAGCTTTCACACCAACTTCCACGCCTACACGCGGCACTATGGGTTTGGGCTGCTGCGGCCTCTAGCGCTCCTCTGGCTTCGGCACGTGCACAATCGCACGGCCCGGACCTTCGCCCCGACCGCTCAGTTGTGCGCGGAACTCGAATCAGAAGGTTTTCGACGCCTGCTCGTGCTCTCACGCGGGGTCGACACGACTCGGTTCACCCCCGCCAAGCGCTGCGATGAGCTTCGCGGCACCTGGGGCGCGGGACCCGAGGATCCGGTCGTGTTGCACGTCGGCCGCATGGCGCCGGAAAAAAACTACGCGTTGCTGTTCGAGGCCTATGCGGCGATGCGGACGGTCAACCCCCGCTGCCGTTTCGTCCTCGTCGGCGATGGTCCGCTCCGCCCCGCTCTCGCCCGCGATCACTACACGTGCGTGTTCCCCGGCTTCGTGCCGCGGGAGGAACTCGCGCGCCACTACGCCTCGGCGGATATCTACATCCATCCGAGTCTTACCGAAACCTTTGGCAACGTGTTCACGGAGGCGATGGCCAGCGGACTTGCCGCCGCAGGCTTCGACTATGCCGCCGCGCGGGAATTCGCGCATCACGAACACGACGCGCTGCTCGCACCGGTTGATCAACCGCAGGAGCTGATCGCGGCCGCCGTGCGCCTCGCAGCCGACGCTCCCCTGCGCGAGCGGCTGCGGCAAGCTGCACGCTCCGCGCTCCAACGCCAGACCTGGGCCCACGTCGTCGACCGCTTCGAGTCCGACCTGCTCGCCGTCATCGCGACCGGCGAAGCTCATTCTGCTGCCCCTTCGCAGCCTGAGTGGGCGCAAACATGAAGCATCGCGTCTGCATCCTCACTCACCACCCCGTCTCCGCATGAAAACCTGCCTGATCGTCAATCCCACTGCCGGCAAATGCCGCCAGAACCCGGCCCTCTTGGACGACATCGTCGCGCTCATCGCCCGACAGCGCCTCAACGCCTCTCTGGTGAAGACTCGCTATCGCGGACATGCGACCGAACTGGCCCGCGCCGCGGTGCGTGAGGGTTGCACGCACGTCATCGCCGTGGGAGGCGACGGCACTGTCAATGAGGTTGCCCAAGCCCTGGTCGATACTTCCGTGGTGCTTGGGATCGTGCCCGCCGGTTCGGGCAATGGCCTCGCGACGCACCTTGGCTTGCCCCGTGATTCGCTCGGGGCGCTCCGCCTGGCACTCCAGCCGGCGTCCACCTCGCTCGCGATCGACGTCGGCACGGTCAACGACCTGCTCTTCGTCAACGCGATGGGCGTCGGACTCGACGCCGAAATCAGCAGCCAGTGCAACGAGGTCCCACGGCGATCGTTTCTGTCCTACGCGCGCGCCACCTGGACCCGGTTCTTCCAACGCTCGAGCATGCGCGTGGTCATCGACACCGGTGCCCGCCGGACGTCGTTGGAAACGCTGCTGGTCGCCGTCTCCAACTCCGACCAATACGGCAACAATGCCCGCATCGCCCCAGGCGCCTCCGTGCGCGACGGGCTGCTCGACCTCGTCGCGGTGAAGCCGATGGGGCTCATCCGGGCGGCGCGATTTGCCGCACAGCTGATGCTCGGCCGCTTGAACTCCAATCCGCACACGTTCCGCCTCCGCGCGGCCCGCTTCGAGTTGGAGCGCGTCGCGCCCGGTTTTCTCCACACCGATGGCGAACTCCACTACACCGGCAGCCGGCTCGAGGTGCGCGTCCGTCCGCAGGCCCTCCGGGTCGCCGTGCCCTCCCGTCGCACCCGTCGCGCGGTATCCCCGCAGCGGATACGACGACTCGAAGCGGTCCGATAGCTGCCTGCCGGCTGATCCCCAATGAAAAACACCCTCCGCGTTCGCACCGTTATCATCTCGGATGTCCACCTCGGCACGCCGGACTGCAAGATCGACGAGGTGAACCACTTCCTCCGTCATGTCCGTTGCGAGCGCCTGATCCTCAACGGCGACATCATCGACGGGTGGCAACTGACCCGCGGCGGCAGCTGGACCAAGTCGCACACCGAATTCGTGCGGAACGTGCTCAAGATGCTCGCGAAACGGGATACAGAAATCATCTACCTCCGCGGCAATCACGACGACATCCTCGCTCGTTTCCTGCCCCTCGATTTCGAGCGGTTGCACATCGTCGAGGACTACGTGCACGACGGCCGGGCGGGCCGCTACCTGATCCTGCACGGCGACGTGTTCGACACGATCACGCGCAACTTCGTCTTTCTTGCCCACCTCGGTGACTGGGGTTATCGGGCCCTCCTCCGGCTCAATCGCCTCTACAACGCGTGGCGGTCGTGGCGCGGCAAGGAATACTGGTCGCTCAGCAAGGCGATAAAAGCCCGGGTGAAGAAGGCGGTGAACCACCTCTCGAAGTTCGAGGATCACATCGCCGAGCTCGCCCGGCAGCGGGATTGCGTGGGCGTCATGTGCGGACACACCCACACGCCGGCCGACAAAAGGATCGGCCGTATCCACTATCTGAATTCAGGCGACTGGGTCGAATCCCTCACCGCGGTCGTCGAGCACCTCGACGGGCGCTACGAGCTCGTCGACTACGCGTCCTTCGTGCGCGACCAGCCTGGGCCGGACATCGGCCATTTTCGTAACGAGCGCCAGCCCGCCCACGACCTCACCGCTGAGGCAGCCGTTGCCTGATCGCCGCCACCGTGCGCTGGACGGCGCCGGCATTGGCCGTGTGCCAGCGCACCGCCGCCTCCGCCATCGCCTGCCGGCGCTCGGGGGAACGTAGGAGCAGCGCGATCTCATTCTCGGCTTGGGCGGCGTCCGCGGCCTGCAAGGC
>JAEYQF010000404.1 GCA_023410155.1 Verrucomicrobiota bacterium
CCACGGCCTCACGATTCTCTACACCGCGCCCACGGCGATCCGCGCATTCATGCGCTGGGGCGACAATTACGTGCTGCGCCACCGACTCGATTCGCTGCGTCTGCTCGGATCCGTCGGCGAACCGATCAATCCCGAGGCGTGGATGTGGTATCACCGCGTCGTCGGCAAGAAACGTTGCCCGATCGTGGACACCTGGTGGCAGACGGAAACCGGCTCCATCATGATCACGCCGCTGCCCGGCATCACCCCGTGCAAACCCGGCTCCGCCACGCGTCCGTTCTTCGGCGTGCGCCCGATGGTGGTCGACGACAACGGTAAGGAAGTGCCGCGCAACAGCGGCGGCAAACTCGTCATCGCGCAACCGTGGCCCTCGATGCTCCGCACGCTCTGGGGCGACGACGACCGCTTCAAACGCCAATACTTCAGCGAATTTCCGAAGCAGCCGGATTTCTATTTCACCGGTGACGGCGCGCGTCAGGACCAGGACGGCTACTTCTGGATCGTGGGCCGCATCGACGATGTGCTCAACGTCTCTGGTCACCGCATCGGCACCGCCGAAGTCGAAAGCGCGCTCGTCTCGCATCCGTCAGTGGCGGAAGCCGCCGCCGTGGGCCGCCCCGATGAGTTCAAGGGCCAGTCGCTGGTCGTGTTCGTCACGCTCAAGGCCGGCCAGCAAGCGACCGACGCGTTGAAGGAAGAACTGCGAAACCACGTCGGCAAAGAAATCGGCTCGCTCGCGAAGCCCGACGTGATCCGTTTCGCCGCCGCGCTCCCGAAGACGCGTAGCGGAAAAATCATGCGCCGCATCCTGAAGGACGTCGCCGCGGGCACCGCCGTGAAAGGCGACACCAGCACGCTCGAAGACTTCAGCGTCGTCGCGAGCCTCCAGAGCGAAGAGTAAACCTCAGCCGCCGGCTCACACCGACGATTCAAAACGGGGCGCACGCGAGTGCGCCCTTTTTTTTAGGCCCCGTGGGTGACGTGGCAAAACCGCCAGCTCACCGAGCTGGCCTGCGACCGGGCTTCGATCCGTGGAGGACCTGCCTGCTGTAGGCCACGTCGTTGACGTGGCTGCCTAGAGAACTCCGAAATCGCATCATCCATTCGCGTGCATTCGCGTCCATTCGCGGTTCCAAATCATTAGGACCTCGATTTCCCCATTGCCGCGCTGCATGCCGATGGGCTTCATCACGGCGTGCGAAACTCCAGCTTCGCTCCAGCCGCGCCTGTATGCGTCCCGACTCGTGCCAACGTCGGGCCCGAGTCGCGCCACGATGCGGATCGAGTCGCGCCCGATCTCCGGTCTCCGAACTCCGATCTCCGAACCTTGGGCCACAGAGGGCACGGAGTTCGGACTCAGAGTGCACGGAGAGGAGTTGGAGAGGTTTCTTGTCTTGAGGCTAGGAACGTCACTCCGCAGGCGTTCGGATGGAAGATCGGACTTGAACAGGAGGAAACGGAGAAAACGAGGCGGAGCCCAGCGGCTGCGTTTACGCTGATCGAACTGCTCACCGTCATCGCGATCATCGGGATACTTTCGGCGATCGTGCTCGGTGTCGGACGACGCGTTTCCGAGTCGGGCAAGATCGCGCGCACCAAAGCCGAACTCGCCGCCCTCTCCGCCGGACTCGAAGGCTACAAACGCCAATTCGGCGATTACCCGCGCACGGATGACTCTGCGGTTCTTCTCCAATCGCTCATCGGCAAACAAGATCCGCTCGGCAACACCCTCGCCAAACCTGGACGCGCGCAGATCGACCTCGCGCTCTTTCGCACCACGCCCGAAGACGTCGATCCGTTTGATAACACCAGCGCTGTGCTGATCGATCCGTGGGACCAGCCCTACGTCTACGTTTACAAGCCGTCGGGCACAACATGGACCAATCCCAGCTATGTCCTGTATTCGATCGGACCCGACGGTCAGGACACACGCGCGCTGCTCAGCGGCGGCTACGCGGACTCCAGCGCCCCCGGCGCCGCCGACAATCTCTACGCCAACGAGTGAACCCCGATGACGCTTCCCGCCCGACACCGCTCTGACCATGGAAACACGGAAGTGAAGAAACGTCGCCGCGGTTTCTCTCTGATCGAGCTGCTGACCGTGATCGCGATCATCGGCATTCTCGCGGGCATTCTGATTCCCACCGTGAGCGGCGTGCGCAACTCCGCGAAGAAGGCCGAAACCAAAGTCCGCTTCAGCCAATGGGCCGCCGCGATGGAGCAGTTCAAGCAGGAGTATGGGTATTATCCACAGATCGACGGCGGGAGTGGAAACAAGGTGAACTTCGCACGGTTCGCTGGCGCACTCACAGGACGCCGCCTCGACGGAACTGCTTTCACGTCGACCACTGATGCTGACCTCGCCGGTAACAAGCGGATGATCGCATTCTACTCAATCAGTGAGAGTGAGATGTCAGATGACCGGAGCACATTGACCGACGGCTTCGGGAACACAGACTTCGCGGTCTATTACGATAAGAATGGTGACAATAGGATCACCTCGAGTGATGCGACGAGTAGCACCGAGGTTGCCGTGCTCCGCGGGGGTGGCAGTTTCCGTCCGACCTCGGACGACTTCAATTTGAGCGGCACCGGCGTGCGCGCGTCCGTCATCTTCTATTCGGCGGGCAAAGGGACCTCGAGCGACGACATCATTTTCAGCTGGAAATGACGCGCGTCCGTAAGTCCTCCGCCGGGTTCACGCTGATCGAGTTGATCGTCGTGATCGCATTGATCGCGATCGGAGTCGCTCTTGTGGGACCGCGGAGGATGCGCAGCGATTCCTCCTCGCTGCGACAGGCGGAAATCATGGTGGCTTCTTTGCTCCGCACCGCACGGAGCACGGGAATTTTGACCACGAGGGACGCGCGTCTCGTGATCGATTGGGATCTGACATCGCCAACTTATCTGCGCGCTTTGGCGGTTGTGGCCGATGATGATGCAGGAGGATGGACCTTCGTCGCTCCGCTGACCATCCTACCGGAGAATGTGGCGGTTGTTCCTGGGGAACCTGTTCCTGTGATGGCGGGTGTCACTTGGAACAAAGATGTGGTTAGCGAGATGACAGGGACTATGACCCTGAGTGTAGCGGGGCGATCGACGCTCTTGAGCTACATGAACTTTACGCCCGCTGGCGGCACGGCGAACGGCAATAAAATCGTTATTGCTCTCTGTAAACAGGAGGAAGGAACGCCGAAGTTCTACACCACAGATTGGATGCGGGCCTTTTTGATGCGCACCTCGGGTGTAGCCACGATGCTGCAGGACCCGGCCAGCTTATAGCTATGCATGCGCGAGCGAGGAGCGCCTTCAGTTTAGTCGAGGTCGTGGTTGCGGTGGGGATTCTCGCCATTGCCGTTACTTCGCTGCTCGCGTTGCTCACATCGATCCAGCGGAGGACTTCGGAAGCGGCCGAGCATCTGGATGCGATAGCGGCGATGGAGACCGCTGCCGCCGTCTTCAAAGCAGAGGGATCTGCGGTCGTGTCTGCGCGGGCAGTGGCGCCGGGCGCGAGTTCTTCTGCAGGAGAACGTTTTTATCTGACTCGCGATTGTTCCGCTTGGGGCTGGGGAAATGCGGTGGCGGCAGCGAATCGTTTCTACGCGGTGACCATCGAACGGCTGGACGATATTTCAGACGCGAATCCCAACGCGTCGCATTCGATTGTTGCGGCCACTCTACGCGTCGAATGGCCGGCCGCTGCACTCGACGATTCGGAAGCCGGAGTGAGCGTGCTTCGTTGGAATTACGTTTTCCCGCGATGAAGCCATCCTTCCGCAATCCAAGCGGGTTTACGCTGGTGGAGATGATCGTGGCTGTTGCGATTTCTGTTGCGATCGCAGCAGTGTTGATCTCGGTTGCGACGACCGCACTTGGAGTGTGGAACCGTTCAAACGCGAGATGGGCGACGGCAGCGGTCGCGAACGCCGTGCTCGATCAAGTTCAGTCCGATCTTACGAGCGCGACATTTCAGTCGACTGGTGGGACAGAACTGGCGGTTCAGATATTGTGGGATGCCGATAGTAAACGTGGATGGGATATCGTGTCTTCTAGGTTTCCCAAGCCGCGCGACAGCGACAAAAAGCATGTCGTGGTCACGGACTCCGACATTACTAAGTGTCGGTTTGGTGCCGGCGGTTCATGGCTACGTCTGTTTGTAGGGACGAGTGGTGATACGACCAAGGGGAGCAACCCGGATTCAGCCGAGAATCGCGGTGTCGTCCGAGCTGTTTCTTATCAGATCGTCAGACGTTATCAGACCGGAGAAAGGAAGGAGCTTGCGTATCTTCTTTTGCGTGCGGAAGCGGGAGACTGGGAGACGTTCGACGAAGGTTACGATTTCGATGAGGGCGAATACGCGAATGTGACGAACCCAAGCGGTGATCTCGGGGAGGTTGGGAATCTTCGGAAACCGAACCTAGTTCAGGCGTTGGCAGACCATGTGGCAGACTTCGGTGTTCGTTTTTATTCGGTAGAAGGAGGGCGGTTAGTGCCACAGTTTCCCGCGAGCGGCGGCGCATGGTCTGACTTACCCGACGCCGAGTTTCACGTGCAGCTAAGTCCAGGGGGAGTTAGCGCGACGCCAGTTCCAGCGGTGGCAGAGGTGATGGTTAGGTTGATTACGGAGGAAGGTGTGCAAAAGCTTCGTCTGTATGAAAACCCGCCGAGCGGCATTAGTGCGTCTGGTGTCCAGTGGTGGGATATCGTCGAGCAGCACTCTCACGTCTACATGCGCCGTTTTTGGATCGGGAACCGAGGGCCATGAAATCCCGCAGCGGCTTAAGATCTGACGGGTTTGCGCTTATCGTGACGATCACGCTGGTCGCGATGATCGCGCTCATTGTCTTGGGGCTGGCGGCAATCAGCCGGGTGGAAATCCAAGCTCAGGCAAACCTTGGCTATGCGGCTGCCGCTCGGAAGAACGCGCAGTTTGCATTGGAACTCGCGATTGAGCAGCTCGCACGATTTGCAACCGACGACGTGGTGACGGTTCGTTCTGACTATCGCGGTGGCAATCCCGCCAGTCTCAACTGGACGGGCGTCGTTAATCCCGCGGACGGTTCCGTTGTCGTGTGGTTGGTGAACGGTGCGGAACAAGGCACCTCGCCGGATCCTTTCAGTGCCGTCGCCGAGGCGAGCACCAGAGCGGCACCTACCGTGCAGCTTTTGAAGCGAGCGTTGAACACGAACGAACAAGTGACGGTCGTTAAGTCCGAGTTGCAGACCTATCATTCTGCGTTGGGACAGCGCATAGTCACTGGCCGCTATGCGTATTGGGTTTCGGACGAGAGTCAGAAGGTCAGTTTGGCGGTGCCAGATGCTCTGCCGGTCCCAGCGGGTTTAGCCCGATATCCAGCGCCCCACGCAGACAAGATTCTCCCGGGTTACACGAAAGGAGGGGAAGGGGTAGAGCGGCTGGTTACAACTGACCAAGCACTTCTCATTGGAGTCAAAGCGGACGACTTGAATCTCATTTGGCCGGCTGTGACCTCAATGTCTAAGGCGGTCACAGGTCCCGGAATGTTTGTGCTCGGCGCCTTCAACGTGAACTCTCGAAACGAGGATGCGTGGGCCGCAGTCTTGGGTGCGGTGGATGAGTCGACTCCCTATTTAGCGCAGGTTAAGACGGCTATCCTCGCGAGTGAGCGTCCGTTCATCAGTCTCGCAGATTTTGAGACGAAGTTTCGTGCCGCGTTTGCCGGAGACCCGTTGTTGGCGGATCAGATTATCGAGACGCTCACTCCGGTGCTCACCGTGCGTGGCGACACGTTTTTGGTCCGCGCGTATGGTGAAGTAGTGAACCCACTCACGACTACCTCCGATCCTCGCTACGTGCTGGCGACTGCGTTTTGCGAGGCGAGGGTTCAAAGGACGATGCTGGCCAACGGCGATGTGAGATACGTGACCACCTATTTCCGGTGGCTTAGCGGAAACGATATCTAACGGCCTGAGTCGCGCCCGTGCGTGACCTGAGTCGCACCGTGATGTGGCGTGACTCGGACACCAATCGATCCCGAGTCGCGGCAGCGTGTGCCTTGGGTCGCGCCTTGATCCGTCTCGTGTCGTGGATCGGAGATCGGATCCCCCGGACAGCCACGTCCGCGACGTGGCCTACAGGAGCCCGTCCTTCTCTCCGCGTGCTCTGTGTCGGAGCTCGGTGTTCTCTGTGGTCAGGGATCGAAGATCGGAGTTCGTTTTGAACCACAGAGACACGGAAACTATAGAGTGCCATATGAGGAGTAGTTTCTCGCGGTTTACTTCGTGTAGAACTTCGTCCTCCGAACCGAAACGCCAGCGGAGTGGCGTCACCACCGGGAATGGGAGATCGGTAGATCGAGGACCTAGGGGGAACGCTGATGCGTCGTTGCGGAGGAGTCCCGAAGGGAGCAGCATTGCAGCGGGATTTCGGGTGGGAGCACCATCCCGGGGTGCACCAAGAAGTCCGGCAATTCGGCGCTTCTGGCGGTGCGCATATCTATCCTCCACTCCCGTGAAAGTCCTTCGTTCGTTCCTGAAAATCAGCGCTCTCGCGCTTGCGTTGGTCGCCGGGCCGGCGTTTGCCGCGCCCACCTCCAAGGTTCTCTCCAAGAAACTCGATATAAAAGTCCCCGCGGGGAAGATGCTCACGATTTATAACATGGGCACCACCTCGAACAACACGTCGGCCGACATGCGCGGCTGGGTGTTTTATGTGGTGAAGAATTCATCGGGTAAGTCGGAGGAGTTTGTGCCGGCGTGGGGCGGACTCTATGGCTCGGTTTACGGACCGGTGACGGTGAGGTTCAAGCCCGGCAAGGATATGATGGGCGAGAACTCGAAGATCTACGTGCTTTACGAGATTCTCCCGGCGAAAGCGCCGTGATCGGAGATCGGATCTTGGAGTCAGATGGCCGGAGTTCGGTGCCAGAGTCGGGAGCCAGAGGGGCCACGCATCGTCACCGAATCGCGATCGTTGCACGACATCGGCGCGCGGAGCGGACG
>JAEYQF010000412.1 GCA_023410155.1 Verrucomicrobiota bacterium
CGTTAATGGTGTGCACGTAGCCCCGCTTCGGGGCGGGCAGTTTGCGGATGTGGCGCGCGGCCGGGAATTTTTCCGGATGATCGATGAACGCGGTGTCGCCGCCCTGCGCCTTGACGAGATCCTTGAACTTCTGGAGCGCGGAGCCGTCGGTCAGGTGACGTTGCACCGTCTGCTTGGCCGAGAGCGTGGAGCCCGCGACACCGGCGAGGCGCACGATCTCCATGCCGAGCTTGAGAACGAGTTCCTTCATGTCCTCGGGGCCTTCGCCCTTGAGGAGCTGGATGGCTTCCTTAATCTCGAGCGCGGTGCCGACGGTATCGCCGAGCGGCTGGTTCATGTCGGTCACGAGCGCGACGCAGCGGCGCTTCATCGAGCGGCCGACGCGAGTCATGGAGCGGGCAAGCTGCTTGGCCTGCTCGAGATCCTTGATGAAGGAACCGTTGCCCCACTTCACATCGATCACGAGGCCTTCGGAGCCTTCGGCGAGCTTCTTGGAAAGGACGCTGCCGGTGATGAGCGGAAGACTCGGGATGGTGCCAGTCTCCTTGCGAAGGGCGTAGAACTTGCCGTCGGCGGGCGCGAGCTTCTCGTCCTGCGCCACGATCGCGCCGCCGATGCGGGAGAGCGGCGAAACGAAACCGTCGATGGAGAGATGGCTCTTGAAGCCGGGGAACGAGGAGAGCTTTTCGAGCGTGTTGATCACGTAGTCGTGCTCGACGCCACACATCATCGGGACGACGACACCGGAGGCCATGGCGAGAGGCACGAGGACGAGCGCCGTCTTATCGCCAACGCCGCCGGTGGAGTATTTGTCGATCTTCGGCTTCGCGATGGAGGACAAGTCGATCACTTCGCCAGACAGCATCATCTCCTCGGTCAGGTCCGCCGTCTCCTGCGCGGACATGTTGGAGAAATAGATCGCCATCATGAGAGCGGCGAGCTGGTGCTGCGGCATCTCTCCATCCAGCGTGCTATCAATGATAAAGCGGATCTCCTCCTGCGTAAACTCGCCGCCATCGCGCTTCTTTTCGATCAGCGATTCGAAGCTGGGCTTGATGAACCGGCGGGCCGGAATGGTGCGTTTCGTCATGTGAGTAGTATGTGAACAACCGCGCTCTCCGCGGTGCGGAAAAGTTTGCGAGCAAACTCCGCTATGGAGAAATGTCGAGCCAAAACTACCCAGTTCGCAGCCGGCGCCGGCTTGGGAAGCATCCAGGCAACGGACCGCAACTGATTATTAACAAGCCGGTTGTGGAACAACCCACCCACGCCTCCGGCCGTTGCAACCGCCGAGAACGCACGTCTACAGGAGCATCCGCTGCAGGATCGGAGTCGGGTGAACCTTTGCTATTGCGTCTTCGCTCCGGCTGCCACCCACGCGGCGACGACTGCACGCTCGTGGTCGGTCATCTCGGTGACATTGCCCAACGGCATGATGCGTGTGACCACAGTTTGCTGGTAGATGCGTTGCGCGTGCTGCGCGATGGCGGCGGGAGACTGGAGGACAACACCAGCCGGCGGTTGGGCGATGCCGGGGAACGTAGGTGCCTCGGTGTGACACGTCACGCAGCGCTCGCCCATGATCGTGCGCACCCGTTCGAAGGTCACCTCTCCCTGCACCGGCGGCAACGCGATCGCCTTGGGCGCGGTCCACCAGGCGACCACACCGAGCAGCACCGCACCCGCCAGCGGATATGGCCACGCGAACACGCCTTTGTGGCGACGATTGAAGAAGTGTCGGATCAGCACGCCCGCCGCGGCGATCACCGCAAGCACCGCCCAATTATGCGGATGGCTGTAAGTCGACGCATAGTGATTGCTGATCATGATGAACAGCACGGGCAGCGTGAAGTAGTTGTTGTGCACGCTGCGCTGCTTGCCACGCAGGCCCCACTCCGCCTTCGGCGTCTCGCCCGCCTTCATCGCCGCGACCATCTTCCGCTGCATCGGAATGATCACGAAGAACACATTGGCCGACATGATCGTGCCGATGGCCGCGCCTACATGGATGTAGGCCGCGCGCCCGCCCAGCCATTGCGTGAGCCCCCAGGTCAGCGTCGTGAGCAGCGCAAAAACGAACCCACCCAATAACCCGTTGTGCCGACCGAGCGGCGAACGGCACAACCCGTCATAAACGAACCACGAACCGATCATGGCCGCTACGCCTATCGCGACCGCCTGCGTCGCCGTCAGATCCGCCACCGCGGGGTCCACCATCATCGTGCCCGCTCGTATCCAATAAACCACGACAAGCAGCGCCGTGCCCGAGAGCCACGTGGTATAGGATTCCCACATGAACCAGTGCAGCTTCTCCGGCAGCGCCGCGGGTGCGACGGTGTATTTCTGCGGGTTGTAAAAGCCTCCGCCGTGCACCGCCCAGAGTTCGCCGCCCACCCCCTTCTTCGCCGCATCAGAATTCGGGGCCGGTGCGTCGAGGCTGTTGTCGAGCCAGATGAAGTAGAACGACGAGCCGATCCACGCCACGCCGGCGATGACGTGCAGCCACCGCAGCCACATACTCATGAACTCCATCCAATGCGCGTCCATATAATGTGCGGGAAGAAGCTGGCGCGATGCCAACCCGAGGGCAGCCCACGCGCAAACAAATGCCATTACCTCGCTAACGAGCCAGCACAACGCTGGGAGGTGCCCGCGGTCCGGTGACGGTCACGCCGTCGCCTGGCGCTAGCTTTTACTCGTGTCAGCTGTTCGCAGCGCCTCCGCGCCGCTTACCATCCCATGACGTCAAAGAAAAGGCGCTCCGTTGCCGGAGCGCCTTGAATTGGCTGAGCTGTTTTCCGAAGTGCGGGACCTTTGTCCGCCGAGGGCGGATTAGTAGTCCATGCCGCCCATGCCGCCGGCGGGAGCCGCGGGGGCCTTCTTCTCTTCGGGGATCTCGGTGATCATGCACTCCGTCGTGAGCAGGAGGCCCGCAATGGACGCGGCGTTCTGCAGCGCGGTGCGGGTGACCTTCGTCGGATCGACGACACCGGCCTTCACGAGGTCCTCGTATTTGTCGGTGGCGACGTTGTAACCGAAGTTGCCTTTGCCCGCGAGGACTTCCTTGACGACGACGCCGCCGTCGATGCCCGCGTTGGCGCAGAGCTGCTTGAGCGGGTGCTCGATCGCGCGACGCACGATCTGCGCGCCGATCTTCTCGTCACCCTCGAGCGCGAGATTTTCGATGGCCTTCGCGGTGCGGAGCAAGGCGACGCCACCACCCGAGACGATGCCCTCTTCGACGGCCGCGCGCGTGGCGTGCAGCGCGTCTTCGACGCGGGCTTTCTTCTCCTTCATCTCGGCTTCCGTGGCGGCGCCGACGTTGATGACGGCCACGCCACCGGCGAGCTTCGCGAGGCGCGCCTGGAGTTTCTCACGGTCGTAGTCGGAGGTGGTTTCCTCGATCTGACGACGGATTTGCTTCACGCGGCCCTGGATGTCGGAGCCCTTGCCGGAGCCTTCGACGATCGTGGTGTTTTCCTTGTCGACCACGATGCGCTTGGCACGTCCGAGGTCGCTGATGGTGACATTCTCGAGCTTGATACCGAGATCTTCGGTGAGGCAGCGGCCGCCGGTGAGAACAGCGATGTCCTCAAGCATGGCCTTGCGGCGATCGCCGAAGCCAGGGGCCTTGACGGCGCACACATTGAGCGTGCCGCGGATCTTGTTCACCACGAGGGCGGCGAGCGCTTCGCCTTCGACTTCCTCGGCGATGATCAGGAGAGGCTTGCCGCTCTTGGCCACGGTCTGGAGCAGCGGGAGGAGATCCTGCAGGCTCGAGATCTTCTTCTCGTGGATGAGAACGTAAGCGTCTTCGAGAACGGCTTCCTGGGCCTCGGCATTGGTCGTGAAGTAAGGCGAGAGGTAGCCCTTGTCGAATTGCATACCTTCCACGACGTCGAGGGTGGTCTCGATGGACTTGGCCTCTTCGACGGTGATGGTGCCATCCTTGCCGACCTTATCCATGGCGTCCGCAATGATCTCGCCGATCGTGGTGTCCCAGTTGGCGGAGACGGTCGCGACTTGGCGGATCTCCTCGCGGTCGTTGACCTTCTTGGAGATGCGAGCGAGCTCGGCAACAGCGGCTTCGACGGCCTTGTCGATACCGCGCTTCAGGTAAACCGGGTTGGAGCCGGCGGTGACGTTCTTCAGGCCTTCGCGATAGATGCCTTCGGCCAGGACGGTGGCAGTCGTGGTGCCATCACCCGCGGCGTCGGAGGTCTTGGAAGCGACTTCCTTCACCATCTGGGCGCCCATGTTCTCGTAGGGATCGGGCAGCTCGACTTCCTTGGCGACGGTCACGCCGTCCTTGGTGACGGTCGGGGAGCCAAATTTCTTGTCGATGACGACGTTGCGGCCCTTGGGACCGAGGGTGACCTTGACGGCCTTGGAGAGGAGTTCGACACCGCGGAGAACCTTCTGGCGCGCGGCTTCATCGAAGAGGAGTTGTTTGGCGGGCATGGTATCTTGGATTTAAGATTTTAGATTAAAGATTTCGGAGTAGAGATCACGCGGCGCAGAGCGTCACGAGCGAGCTCAGCCGATGACGCCGAGGATGTCGTCCTCGCGGACGAGCGTATACTTCTTGTCGTCGAGCTTCACCTCGGTGCCGCCGTATTTGCTGATGAGCACGCGGTCGCCGACCTTGACCTCGAACGCAGTGACCTTGCCATCGTCACCCTTCTTACCGGTGCCGAGAGCGATGACCTTCGCCTCCTGCGGCTTTTCCTTCGCGCTGTCCGGGATGATGATCCCTCCGCGGACCTGCTCTTTTTCTTCGATGTGCTCAACGAGCACGCGATCGCCGATGGGCTTGATTTTGACGTTAGCCATATTTGTTGGGTTTGGGATTAGAGGTGGTTGATCTGTTTTTCGTCAGCAAAGCGCGCCACGGCGTAACGGCTCGCGGCGCGCAAAGTCCGGAAATTACTTCTTCTTGTCGTCGTCGACGACCTCGAAGTCGGCGTCGACTACGTCGGCCTTCTTCTCGGTCTTCTTGCCTTCGGATTTCGGCGCAGCGCCCGCAGCCTCCGGGCCAGCGGAAGCACCGGCGGCTTGGGCGGCAGCCTGCGCTTCGGCATAGAGTTCGCCACCGAGCGCGGTGAGCTTTTCCTGCGCCGACTTCATGCGGTCGGCGTCGTTGCTCTCCAGGTCCTTCTTGGCGTCCGCAATGGCGGCTTCGATCTTGGACTTCTTGTCTGCGGGCAGTTTGTCGCCAGCGTCCTTCAGCGTCTTTTCGATCTGATAGATCGTGGAATCGAGCTGGTTCTTAGCCTCGACGGCTTCCTTGCGCTTCTTGTCTTCCTCGGCGTGAAGCTCGGCCTCCTTGGTCATCTTTTCGACCTCTTCCTTGGAGAGACCGGATGAGCCTTGGATGGTGATCTTCTGGTCCTTGCCGGTGCCGAGATCTTTGGCGGAAACGTGGAGGATGCCGTTGGCGTCGATGTCGAACGTGACCTCGATCTGCGGCGTGCCGCGCGGCGCGGGCGGGATGCCGTCGAGCTTGAACGTGCCGAGCACCTTGTTGTCGCGAGACATCGGCCGCTCGCCTTGGAGCACGACGATTTCGACGCCCGGCTGGTTATCCGAGTAGGTCGAGAAGACCTGCGTCTTTTTCGACGGGATGGTCGTATTGCGCGGGATCATCGGCGTGGCGACCTGGCCCGCCGTCTCGATGCCGAGCGTCAGCGGCGTGACGTCGAGCAGAAGAACGTCGCGCACTTCGCCCTTCAGAACGCCACCTTGGATTGCAGCGCCGACTGCCACGACTTCGTCAGGATTTACGCCTTGATGCGGAGTCTTGCCGCCGAGGTTCTTGGCCGTTTCGACGACCTTCGGCATGCGAGTCATGCCGCCCACCAGCACGAGTTCATCAACCTGCGAAGAGCTGAGCTCGGCGTCCTTCAAGCAGTTCTTGAACGGCGGCACGCAACGCTCGAATAGCGAGTCGCAGATTTGCTCCATCCTCGCGCGCGAGAGCTGGACATTGAGGTGCTTCGGGCCGGACGCGTCAGCGGTGATGAACGGCAGGTTGATGTCGACGGACTGCGCGGACGAGAGGGCGATCTTGGCCTTCTCGGCTTCTTCTTTCAGGCGCTGGAGCGCCATCGGATCCTTCCGCAAGTCGACGCCATTTTCCTTTTTGAAATCGTCAACCAGCCACGAGATGAGCGCTTCGTCCCAGTTGTCGCCGCCGAGGTGGGTGTCGCCGTTGGTAGCTTTGACCTCAAAAACGCCGTCGCCGATCTCGAGCACGGACACGTCGAATGTGCCACCGCCCAAGTCGAAGACCGCAATCTTCTCGTCCTTCTTCTTGTCGAGGCCGTAGGCGAGCGAAGCGGCGGTCGGCTCGTTGATGATGCGCAGCACGTCGAGGCCTGCGATCTTGCCGGCGTCTTTCGTAGCTTGGCGCTGCGAGTCGTTGAAGTAGGCGGGGACGGTGATAACCGCCTGCGTGATCTTCTCGCCGAGATACGCCTCGGCGTCGGCTTTCAGCTTACCGAGGACGAACGCAGAGATCTGCTGCGGGGCGAATTGCTCGGCCTTGTCGCCCACCTGCACCTCGATGTAAGCGTCGCCGTTCTTGCCCTCTACGACCTTGAACGGCATGTTCTTCGCCTCTTCGCGAACCTCCGTGAACTTACGGCCGATGAGTCGCTTGGCGGAAAAGATGGTGTTGCGCGGATTGGTCACGGCCTGGCGCTTGGCGGCTTGGCCGACGAGGCGCTCTCCGTTCTTGGTGAATGCGACGACCGAAGGAGTCGTGCGGGCACCTTCCGCGTTCGGGATGACGACAGGCTCTCCGCCTTCCATGATGGCCATGCAGGAGTTCGTCGTGCCCAAATCGATGCCTAGGATTTTGCTCATGGTGCCACCCACCTAGCAACGCATGTGCCTCGGCTTAGGGCGCGCCGTTTAACACCTAACCAACAGCGACTTGAAATTCCGACGAGACCTCACCGCAACTGTCAGTGCCACTCGCCTTACGCCAAAGTGGCACAACTCGGGGAAGTCGCGCCCACTGCTGACTCACTGTGTGACAAGACGCATGGCGCATTTGAGTTCGCCGCTCCCGCCCCTACGGTGACTCCACGATGGAAATGGAGATCACGATACCCGACGTGTTGCCGGTGATGACGCTGCCCGAAGTCGCGTTCTTCCCGCAGGCGTTGCTGCCGCTCCGCATCTTCGAGCCGCGCTATCGGCAGATGCTAAAAGACGTGCTTGCCGACGATCGCTTGTTCGCCGTGGCGGGACTAAGGCCGGCCGGAGAAGCAGCGTCCGACGAGTTCGAGCCGCCACACCGGATCGCAAGTGTCGGGATCGTCCGCGCCTGTCAGAAAAATGCCGACGGCACCTCCAACCTTCTCCTTCAAGGGCTCTGCCGCGCCGAGCTGGTCGAGATCGTCAGCGATGAACCCTACCGTCGCGTCCGCGTGCGTGCACTCTCGACCGAGGCTGGCGCACCCGCCGCGGAGATCCGCGCCTTGCGGAGAGAGGTCATGCAGTTGCTCGATCTGAAAGCCAAATTCGGCGCACCACTCCCGTCCGACATCACCTCGTTCCTGCGTGACGTGGCGGACCCTGAGACATTCGTCGACCTGGCCGCTTTCAATCTCTGCGAAGACGCCGACCTGCGCCAGCGCCTGCTCGAGACGCTCGACCTGAACGTCCGCCTGTCGATCTTTGCGCGGCAACTCAGACTCGAACTCGCCGCCCTGAAGCTCCGGCAGAAACTTCAAGGCTCGCTAGGAGATGACGAAATCTCGCTGAACTAAACGGCACACGAACGCACCGTCGCGACGCTGGAAATCAAAACGCCCCACCGGCGAAGGTGAGGCGTTTCAAAATGGAGCCGAGCATCGGATTTGAACCGACGACCCACGCTTTACGAAAGCGTTGCTCTACCAGCTGAGCTAGCTCGGCGCTCGTGAGAAGAGCGGAAGAAACTCGCCACGCCGATGGGCGCAAGCCTCAAATGGCCGGCTCTCTAGTCCTGTGCCGCTTTCCACCGATCTCTTCGATTACACCCTGCCGCCGCACCTGATCGCGCAAACGCCCGCGGCGCGCCGCGACCATTCCCGGCTGCTCGTGGTCGATCGCGCGGCGCACGCCGTCACGCATCACACCTTTGCCGAGCTACCGCAGTTCCTGCGCGCCGGAGACACGCTGTTCCGCAACAACGCCGCCGTGCTGCCCGCCCGTCTCTTCGGCAGGCGCCCCACCGGAGGCCAAGTCGAGTGCTTCCTGCTGCGACCCGTCGATGGCGAGCGCGTCTGGCGCTGTCTGGTGAAACCCGGGCGAAAATTGCCCGTCGGCGCTACCTTCTCCGCAGAAGGCGGCGAGTTCGCCGCGGAGGTCGTCGCCAAGGAACCTGATGGCTCCGCGGTCGTGCGGTTCACGTGCGTCGGAGACGAAGCAATCACCGCTGTCGCCAATCGCATCGGCGAAGTCCCGCTCCCTCCCTACATCGAACGCAAACACGACGACGGCGGCCACGATCCGCAACGCAGGGAGGATTTGGATCGCTATCAAACGGTTTATGCCGACCGCGCGCGCCAGGTCGCGGTGGCCGCGCCGACTGCCGGACTGCATTTCACACCCGAGCTCCTCGCCGAGTTGGAACAGCAAGGCGTGCGCACGGCGGACGTGACCCTCCATGTCGGTCTCGGCACATTCAAACCGATCGCGACCGACACGATCGAGGAGCACGCCATCCATCGCGAGGTCTACGAACTGCCACCGGAGACGCAGCGCACACTGCTCCCGCCGCGGTCAGGCCGGCGTATCGCTGTGGGCACGACAACCGTGCGCTCCATCGAGGATTTTCTCGGCACACACGACGCACCGATTCCCGAGCATCGTCCGCATATCGCCGAGGCGGGCATCTATCTCTACCCACCGCGCGAGTTTCGCGGCGTGGACGCCCTGATCACCAATTTTCATCAGCCGCGCTCCACCCTGCTCTGCCTCGTCGCGGCTTTTCTTTCGCCCGGTTCGACCGACGGGATCGCGTGGCTGCACGAGATCTACGGCGAAGCGATCGCGCGCGAGTATCGCTTCTTTTCCTACGGCGATGCGATGCTCATTCTGTGATCGCGACGTCGGGATCAGTTGCGC
>JAEYQF010000006.1 GCA_023410155.1 Verrucomicrobiota bacterium
CCCGTGTACACGGTCGGCGAGCAGGTGGCAGAGGCCATCAGGCTGCATACCGGCACCGGAAAAAAAGATGCTCGCAAAAAAGTGATCGGGCTTTTTGAGGAAGTACATCTGCCTTCGCCAGAACAGCTCTACGATCGATATCCGCATCAACTCAGCGGCGGACAGAAACAACGAGTGGTGATCGCCATGGCCTTGAGCTGTTCGCCCTCGATCCTGATCTGTGACGAACCCACCACCGCATTGGATGTGCTGGTGCAAAGAGAGATACTCGATCTCCTGGATCGGATACGACGGGATCGGCGGATGGGCATGATCTTCATCACGCATGATCTCGGTGTGGTGAAGGAAGTGGCCGATCGGGTATTGGTGATGCATCAAGGAAGAGTGGTGGAGCAAGCTTCCGTTGAAATGATCTTCCATCGACCTGAACATCCGTATACCAAAGGTCTGATCCGATGCAGGCCCGATCCGGCCAGGCATCCTGCAAGGCTGCCAACGATCGAAGGGGTGATGGCCGAGTGCGACGAACCGATCGAACTCCCAGCAGATCATCGGTCCGAACGGATGAAGGAACTTCTTTCAAGAGTGCCGATCCTTTCCGTACAGGATCTTCACAAGACACACTTGAGGGCGAAAGGTCTTTTCGGTGGCCGGCGCAATGAAGTCCATGTTCTCGATGACATCGGTTTCGATGTATATCCCGGCGAATCCCTGGGAATAGTGGGCGGCAGCGGAAGCGGCAAGACCACTCTGGGCAGGAGCATCCTCCAACTGATATCCCCCACGAGCGGGCGGGTAAGATTTCGGCCAAAGGGTTCCAATGAGCTGGTGGAGCTTACAGAATTGGACCCTGCCGGAATGAGGAAGCTGAGACGTGAAATGCAGATCATTTTCCAGGATCCATATTCATCACTCGATCCACGGCTTACGATCGGAGCAGCAATGGTCGAGGCAATGGAGGTCCATCACATAGGTAACAACGCAAAAGATAGAAGACAAAAGGCCATATCCCTGCTGGAACGCGTGGGCCTTGAAGAGGCGCACTTCGATCGGTTCCCGCATCAGTTCAGTGGCGGGCAGCGGCAACGGATCGTGATCGCGCGTGCACTCGCATTGCATCCGCGGCTGATCATCTGTGATGAAAGTGTGGCGGCATTGGATGTAAGTGTTCAGGCACAGGTGCTCAATCTCCTGAATGATCTGAAGGATGAGCATGATCTCACGTACCTCTTCATCAGTCATGATCTCAACGTGGTGAAATATTTCTGCGATCGCATTCTGGTATTGGAGAAGGGAAGATGCGTTGAGCTCGGTGCGGCAGATGAGGTCTATAACGCACCCCGGTCGGCATACACGCGCTCGCTCATAGAAGCCATTCCAGGAAGATGACGACCACGCGATCCCGCGATCTTGCCCCGCTGGGCGCACTGATCGTGGCCTGCATGGCTTTCACGATCTTCTTCTACCCCAAGATCTCACTGCAGCCAGGCTCGCATCTCTTCACCGAAGGTGGTGATGGCATCAAGAACTATTTCACCTTCGCATGGCATGTCCAGCATGATCATTCACCGCTGCATTTCGGTGGAACGAACCACCCTTTCGGCGATCATGTGTTCTTCGCGGATGCACATCCATGGCTGGCCATCCTTCTGAGTGTATTCAGCCCCCCTGCAGGATCGGAGATCGCGCTGCTGAACGTTCTTCTCCTTGCGGGGATCCTTTTACTACCTGCACTTTGCACATACGGGGTCTTCAGACATTACGGTCTTTCTTCTTGGATCGCTGTATTGAGCGCATTCTGCATCACTCTGATGCAGCCGCAACTTTCGCGCATCGGAGGTCATCTTTCACTGGCCCACGCCTGGGTCATTCCAATGGGCTGGCTGCTGGTTCTCCGGTATCTGCGATCTCGATCCTTGCGATCGGCGCTCCTGTTGATCGCACTCGGTTCGATCGCTTATCTGACACACCCGTACCTGGGCCTGATGCTCACAGCATTCTTCGGACTCATCTTTCTCTTTGATCAACTGCGCCATATACGTTCGATCGTTCCGGCCGATGTGGTCCTGCGTGGAAGCATCGTGGTGCTGCCGGTCCTGCTGTTCTGGTCGCTGATGAACGCGGGTGATGTGATCGCTGATAGACCGGCCAGGCCATCCCGACCCGACGAGTATCATACCATCTGGTCGAGCTTCATCCATCCCTGGCATGAGATGTTCGGCCGTGATCCATTGGGCCTGGTCGAAATACCCGAATGGGAGAGCCAGGTCTATCTGGGGCTGGGGATCCTGGCCGCTGCATTATGCATCCTATTGATCGGCGTACATAGGGCGATGACAAGACAGTGGGGCGCGCAACGATCCGATCTCGCCCTTCCACTGGCCTCCTCTGCAACACTGTTGATCTTTTCTTCCGGCATGTTGATGGATCTGATAGGCGCCGATGGCATCTTCTCTCAATTCAGGGCCACGGGAAGATTTGCCTGGCCGTTCTGGTACACGCTCACCACTGCCGTTATCGTACAAGCCTATCACTTCACCTTCACCTCAAGCGACCGCAGGCTCCGTACCCTATATATGTTCTTGCTTCTGATGATAGCCGTGGAAGGCGTCTTTCAGCACGTGCACATTGCACGGT
>JAEYQF010000012.1 GCA_023410155.1 Verrucomicrobiota bacterium
TGAAAAAAAGCGCCCGCCGGGGAGGGCGGGGCGCTTGTCAGAGGGACAGGGGCGGCATTTAGCCGGTCTGTTGGAGTTCGGCGATCTCCTCGTCCATTACCGAGGTGCGGTGCCGACGCGCTTTGTAGAGGTGGTGCCGCTTGTTCAGCATGCGGTCGAGCTTGTCGACCAGCAGCGAGATGGCTTTGTGGCATTCATCGGCTTTGACCGTGGCATTCAGGTCCGGGCCGTTGATCACGATGTGGCCTTTGGCCTTGAAGCGGTTCGCGACGTCCTCCGTCGAGTCGCACTCCAACTCGACCCGGATCCGCACGATGCGCTCCGCGTGACGAAACAGTCGCTCTGTCTTCTCTTGGACATAGGTTTTGAGCGAGGGAGTCAGCTCAAGGTGGATGCCAGAGACGATCAGTTCGTGCTTGTTTTGTCTGTTCATGATACTGCGTTTAGTTTGGGTTTCACCTGACCACAGCGGTGCCCCGCTATGGTGAAATTCAAAACTCGATGCCGTGCCTTCGCTGAGCGAATCGCTCCAAACTTTCTCTGCCGTCGTCGTGACGGGAGGATCTTCCGGTATTGGAAAATCTTTCATCGAGCTCGGGGCAAAGCTGGCTCCGGGCCTGCGCTTTTGCAACCTCTCGCGGCGCGCTCCGGCGGCGGAAGTTGATCCCCTTATACTGCGGCATGTGCCCTGTGATCTTTCTTCACCTGCCGACGTCGATCGAGCGGCCGCCGAGGTGACGGGGTTCATCGGACGAGAAGTGCCGGGGCGCATCCTGCTCATCAACAATAGTGGTTTCGGCGCATATGGCCGCTTTCCTGAGCCAAATCTTTCACACCAGCTCGAAATGCTGGATGTGAACATCAGGGCTCTTGTGCAACTCACGGGCCTGCTGCTTCCCTTTTTGAAGGAGCGGGGCGGTGCGATCATGAATATCGCCTCGACGGCCGCCTTTCAGCCGACCCCGTTTCTCGCCGCTTACGGCGCCAGCAAGGCCTTTGTCCTGCACTGGAGTCTCGCGCTCAACGAAGAACTCCGCGGCTCCGGGGTGCACGCACTCGCAGTGTGCCCCGGCCCGACCTCTACCGAGTTTTTCCGGCGCGCCGGACTGCAGAAGGGCAGCGTCGCCGATTCGCTCGGAATGACGGCCGAAGCGGTGGTTCTGCAATCCTACCAAGCGCTGGCTAAACGCCGGGCGCAGGTCGTCACCGGGTGGAAAAACAAGCTGATGGCCGCGTTCAGCAGCCGCGTGTCCAAACCGCTCGCGACCGCGGGTGCTGCGCTGATCCTGAAGCGCTATCGCCTGAAGCAGGTGAAGCGGTGAATCCCCCAGACCCGGATCCGACCGGGCCCACGCCCGAGGGCTGGCGCGGCTTTCGCTTGAAACAAGGTCCCGTGCGCATGATCGCGCGCGAGGAGCTGGTCGGCTGGATCAATTTTGAGGACGATCGCGTGCTCGTCATCGACAAGCCCGGCGATGTCGTTTGCCACCCGTCCAAGGCGGGCCCGTGGTCCAGTCTCGTCGGCGCGACTCGCGAATACACCGGGCGCGACGTGATGCACCTCGTGTTCCGACTCGATCGCGAGACGAGCGGAATCGTGGTGCTCGCAAAAGACCCGCCGATGGCCAGCCGCCTTCAGAAAGCGATGCAGCAGCGTCGCGTGAAAAAAGCTTATCTCGCGATCCTCACCGGCGAACTCCGGGAACGCGTCACCGTCGATCAACCGCTCGGCGACGACGTCGCGAGTCCCGTCGCAATCAAGTCCGCCGTTCGTCCCGATGGTCTGCCGTCCGTGACCCACTTCGAGCCGCTCTCGACTGCGAACGGTTTCACGCTCGTCCGTGTCGTGACCGATACCGGCCGGAAACACCAGATTCGCGCGCACGCGCAGTGGCTCGGGTATCCACTTGTTGGTGACAAAATCTACGGACCCGACGCGCAGCTCTTCCTCGACTTCGTCGAGCACGGCTGGACTGACGCACTCGCCGCGCGACTCCTGCTGCCGCGCCAGGCGCTGCATTGCGCCGAGATTGATCTCCGAGAAACCGGCCTGCCGTATCTCTTCTCGTCTCCGTTGCCTGAGGATCTCCGCGCGTTCTGCGCCGCGCGAGATCTCGCTACACCGGCGGTCGAGTCGTCCGCGTGAGTTCGTCCAGCGCGGCTTCGACTGCGGTCCGCATGGCTGCCACGCGCACGTCCAGCGCCAGCGCTGACGGGCTCTCGAGGGTGTAGCTGAGCGTCGTATGGTGCGCCCGGAGGTAGATCGCTTCCGGCCACAACTCGCGCAGGATCGGATCGGCGATCGGCCGGATGATGCCGGGCTCCACTGATTCTCGACCGTCGATCACCGCGGCCGTTTCGATCGGACACACCTGCTTCGCGGCCGTGATCATCGCGTGCGCGAGAGTAGGGCGGTTCGTTGGATTCAGCTCGTAGAGATAAAAGCCCGTCGACTCCCAGTCTTCGTGCAGGCAGAGCGTCAGGTCAAAGTTGGGCTGCCGCTGCAACCACGCGCCGTGCGCCCGAATCTCGGCCGAGCGCAGATCCTTGTAGTCGCGGTTGAGATCGAGCCCTTCTGCATTCTCCCGTGTGGCGCGGAGAAATCCGGCGGGATTCAACAGCGGACAAAGGAACCACGTTGCGCGTTCGTCGAACACACCCGCCTTCAGCATCGCCAGCAACGCGAGCGGCGGCGCGGGCTCGTCTCCGTGAATCCCCGCCGAGAGGTAGATCCGCGGACGCACGCCGCGCGTTCGCTTCGTTGCCGCCTGCAACGGGCACTTCGCGATCTCGCCAAAACGCTCGAGTCGAAAGCCACCCGTCGTGGCGACTTCGGCGAACTCGCGGGCAAACGCAATCGGATCGAGGGACGCGGCTTTGAC
>JAEYQF010000075.1 GCA_023410155.1 Verrucomicrobiota bacterium
CGTCATCGCTGAGCGACTGGCCCTCACCACCGAGCAGGTCAGCGCCTTGCAGGCTGCTGGGAATTTCGGCGGCCGAGAGATCCTCTACGGCGACACTTGGAAAATGGCTTCCGAGCGACCCTGGTTCGGCTGGGGGCTGGCGTCGTATCCCACTGTTTTTAACTACTTCAACAGCCAGCTGTGGGCATCCGCCGACGGATTGCCGAACTACTACGACGACGCGCACTCGGACTGGCTCCAGTCGCTCGCCGAAGTGGGCTTCATCGGCACCGCTCTCATCGGATTGTGCGGCGTCGTGCCACTCTATCGTCGCCGGCACACCGTCATTCGCAGCCCGCTCTCGATGTATTTGCTTTCTGGATGCACCATCATCCTCGCATACGCCTGGATCGAGTTTCCATTTGGCAATACAGCGGTCGTCGTGGCGTTCTGGACCTGCTTCTTCTCGGCGATCCACTACGGGCGCATTGAATCTCCGGATCCCCGCCGCGACTGACGATGTTCTCCATCCTCGTCCTGACCCTCAATGAGGAGCGCGATCTGCCGCGCTGCCTCGCTTCTGTCCACGCTTGCGACGACATCGTCGTGCTCGATTCCGGATCGACGGATCGCACCGCCGAGATCGCCGAGCAGGCCGGAGCACGCGTGTTCAGCCGGTCCTTCGACAACTTCGCAAACCAGCGAAATTTTGCCCAACGCGAAATCTCATTCCGCCACCCGTGGGTCCTCCACCTGGACGCCGACGAACAACTCACGCCTGAGTTGCTGGCCGAGGCGCAGGAGGCCAGCCAGCGCTCAGACTTGGATGGTTATCTCATCGCGCCTAAGATGATGTGGAACGGGCGCTGGATTCCGCACTGCACCGACTACCCCGCTTATCAGGCGCGCCTGGTTCGCGCGCCGCAGTTTCGTTTCGTCGAGGTCGGCCACGGGCAGCGCGAAGCACCCGACATGCGCCTCGGCAAACTGCGCAGCTCCTACCTGCATGACCTGTCGTCCGGCGGCGACACCGAGTGGCTCGCGAAACATCGTCGCTACGCCCTCGCGGAGGCGCGCGAACATCTTCAGCGCGCAGGTCACGGTTCGTGGACCGAGCTTTTCGCACGCGATGCCCTCCTCCGCCGTCGCGCCCTCAAGCGCACAAGCTACGCGCTACCGTGTCGTCCGGCGCTTCGGTTTGTTTATCAATACTTCTTCCGCCGCGGTTTTCTCGATGGCTCAGCCGGCCTGCACTACTGCCGTCTGCTCTCCCAATACGAAGGCTTCACCGCTGCCGCATTGAAGGAACTCCGCACCGCGACGCACTGAGATGCGCGTCCACTTCATCAATCGTTTCTATTGGCCAGACGAGCAGGCGACCGCACAACTGCTCACCGATCTCGCCGAAGGTCTCGCGGCGCGAGGTCACACCGTTTCCGTCGTTGCCAGCGCTCCGCCCCGCCGGGGGGCGCTCCTTCGCGATCGAAACGGCGTGCGGCTCCGCTACGTGCGCGCCACGCGCAGGGCCTCAAGGGGGATTGCCGGACGCGTCGTCGATTTTCTCACGTTCTACGCCGGTGCACTCTGGACGCTCCTGCGCGCCACACGCGGCGGAGATGTCGTCGTCGCTCTGACGGATCCACCGCTCGTCGGTGTGATCGCCAGCTGGATCGCCGGACTGCGCGGTGCACGACTCGTTCACTGGGTGCAGGACATTTATCCGGAGATCGCCGTCGCTCTTACCGGGCAACGCTGGCTGCAGCTGACACGACCCATGCGCGATGCGGCCTGGCGACAGGCCGAGGCCTGCGTCGTCTTGGGGCCTGCGATGGCGCGGGTCGTGACGAACCGCGGCACGAGTCGGTCCAAGGTGCGGATCGTGCCGAACTGGGCACCGGCTCGCGTCGAGCCCGCATCCGGCGCGGAAGTGGAGGCGATGCGGCACGAGTGGGGACTCGAGGGGAAATTCGTCATCGCTTACTCCGGCAATCTCGGTCGTGTGCACGACCTCGCCCCCATTCTCCACATCGCTGCCGCACTTCAGGCCGAAGGCGACGAGGGCGTCTGTTTCGTCTTCATCGGAAACGGTGCACAGCGAGCTGAGCTCGAAGCGGAGACCCGGCGACTCGCGCTCTCGAATGTTCATTTCCATCCCGCCCAACCGCGCGTGCGGTTGGGCGCGGTGCTCGCGATCGCCGACGTGCATCTCGTGACGCTCAAGCCCGGGTGCGAGGACTACGTTTTCCCCAGCAAGACCTATGGAGCTGCCCAGGCCGGCCGACCGGTGATCTTCGTCGGCCCGCCAGACTCGGACCCGGCACAGACCATCGTGGGACACGGCTTCGGCTTCGCGTTCTCGCGCGAACGAATCGCCGACGCCGCAGCGGCGTTGAGGAACTTGCATCGTAATCCAGCGCTGCGTGCTACACTTTCGGAGAACGCCGTGCGCTTCGCGCTTCACGATGCCGCCACCGCGGTCGCCGCGTGGGACGCCCTGCTCACCGGCCGCTCCGGTGAGCTTGCCGAGTCGGCTGATACGAAATAGATCCTCGCCTCTCTCATGAACCGCTCCCGCCGGGCCTTCCTTGTCCTGCTTACTCTCGACGTGTTGGCGGTGGTCGTCGTCTTCAATGTCGTCGGGTTGACCTACCTGAGCGGCGCGGTGGAGGGTCTCCGCTTTATTGTTACACCACTCTTGGTGCCGCTCCTGATCCATGTGGCGGCAATCTATCTGATCGACGGCTATTCTCATCGGACGGACATGATGAGCCTCGATTACACGAGCCAGCACAGCATCGCGCTCCTCACCGCGATGGCCTCCACGCTGCTGCTGACGTTTGCCCTGATTCCCGGCGGCTACGAACTGCAGTCGAGCCGCGTGGTGATCGCGCTGAGTTATCTGCTCCTAATCCCCGTGACCCTGGTTTATCGGCGCGCGCTGCATCGCGCGATTCTGCGTCGCCGCGGCGGACGCAGCCTGGTGTTCTTGGGCGACACCGAGAGCTGTCGGGCCTTTCGCCACGAGTGCGAGCGCCTGGGGACCATCCAGCCGGTGATCTTCGCCGCGCTGCAGCCCACGGGCGACGACGGTGAACCTTTGCAGCGCTTCTCCGATGTGCTGGACCGCATCCAGTCGGGAGAGCTCCGGGTGGAGGCGATCGTGCTGCGAGAATCCAGCCGCGAGTTGGCGCCGGGCATCTCGCAAAAGCTGGTCCAACTCTATTTCAGCGGCGTGCCCACCTTCACGCTGGAACTCTTCCACCAGCTTTATTGGCGAAAGATTCCACTCTACCGACTCAACCAGACGTGGCTTTTTCAAGAGGGCTATCAGATCGCCCGCGAACCGGTCTTCGAGCGCGCCAAGCGGGTCGCAGATATCGTCCTCGCTCTCGTCGGACTCGTCGTGGCGTTGCCTTTCATCGTGGTCGGTGCCGCGG
>JAEYQF010000100.1 GCA_023410155.1 Verrucomicrobiota bacterium
CCGCAACCCTCGTCACGATCGTGCGACGTAGTTGCGGCCTGTTGAAAGTCGCGATCGACGAAGGCGGCGCGCGCGAGATCGCGACGCGTTCGCGCGGCACCCCGCGTGTCGCGAACAACCTGATCAACTTTGTCCGCGACTACGCGCAGCAACGCGCGGATGGCAAAATCACGCAACCGGTCGCGGCCGCCGCGCTCGAGTTGCTCGAGATCGATGCCGCCGGCCTTGACGAGATGGACAAACGCATGCTGCGCGTGATGGCGGAGAACTACGGCGGCCGGCCCGTCGGCATGAGCACGATCGCCGTCGCGGTCGGCGAAGAAGCCGAGACGCTCGAGGAAGTGCACGAACCGTTTCTCATTCAGGAAGGCTATCTCCAACGCACTCGCGAAGGCCGCATCCTCACCGCCAAAGGCTATGCCGCCGTCGGCCTGAAGCCCTACGGCGGCACCGATCAGCAGACGTTGCTTTGACCGCTAGTCGCGCGCGATGCCGACCGGCGCTTTGCCGGGAGCCGCATACCAGTTGATGCGGCGCGTGCAGAACATGACGACGGCCAGCACGGCAAACAATGCGGCCGTGCCCGCCAGCAGCGCATAATCCTGCGAGCGCAGAACGAAAAAGAGGTAGGCATACGTCGAGCCAAGCCCGGCCACGACCACCGCCGTTCTGCGCCCCGTGCGCAGAAAACTCCACGAATAGAGCCCGATCAGCAGCGTGCACGCACTCGCGGCGACTCCGTAGGCCAGCGGCGTCGCCACGAACTCCGACAGAGCGAGGAATCCGAGAAAGAACAAACAAAGCGCCGCCCCGACCATCGCGTATTGCAGGGGATGAATCGCGAGCGCTGCGGTCACCTCGAACAGGAAGAACACCGCGAAGACCAGGACGAAGAACAGCACGCCGTATTTCTGCGCTCGCTCGGCCATTGCATACCCGCCGACCGGTTGAGCGAGGCGAACGCCAAACGCCGCTTCCGCGAAACTCATAGTCGCTTTCTCCCCGCTGATCTCGCGCGACGACCACGCTTGCGCGAACGCACGGTTGAAGTGCGCACTCGCCCACTCCGCGCTAAACCCAGCCGCTCCAATCTCCCGCGCCACCGGAAGCTGCGCGCCGGTGAAGGACGGATCAGCCCAGGTCGACTGCAACGTGACGCGCGTGGTTTTTCCCAGGGGCACGACGTCGAGCCGTTCCGTGCCCTGAACCTCGACGTCGAAGGTAAACTCGAAGCGGCCCTCCCCACCGAGAGTTCCTATCGCCGCGGAGAGTGGGAGCAACTTGTCTGCCCCGAGGCCCGTCGATTCGAAACCGGTGTCACGTCCGCCGATTCGGAAGGGCCCTACCGCCCGCACGCCTCCGAGGTCGGAGACGCCAAACAGCACTTGGGCGCGATCCCACGCGATGTGATCGGCCGTCACTCCGGCAGCGGAAAAATCCGCACGAAACTGCCCCGTCAGCGACAATCGGCTCGTGAAAACCACCGCGTCATAGATGCCGCGGTGCCTCACTTCGGGATCGATGGTGCCCTGAAGCTGCAGTTGCTCGGGCAAGAAGTAAGCCGTCGCCCACACCGACTCGACTTCCTCGACTTGCACCGCGCGATCTCCGGCGAACCGAGATTTGATGACTTTGGCGCGGAACGAATACGGCACCGCCAGCACCGGCCCGGTGATTTGTTGTGCGGCGCCCCATACGTTGGCGATCTCTTCCACCGCCTGCCGTTGATAGCTCCGCCGCTCGTTGAGCACACTGCGCGTCATCGCGAGCGGCACATGCAGCAAGGCCACGAGCAGTCCGATCGCTCCGATCTTCAGGAAGATCGCGAGCCGCTGCCGAGCAGGAGAGGTTAACAATGGAGGTGCGTCGGGAATCATGCGCCATCCTGCGCCGCTTCGATGAAGCGCGGATGAAGTCACGGTGAAATCCGCGTGCGTTTCTCGAGTCGGCGCGTGCCTTCAGCCGTGCCTCGGCAATCGCAAACGCGCGCATGCCCCGCCCCCGTCGCGATTTTCCAGCGTCACCTCGCCCCCGTGCAAATGCGCGATCTCGCGCACAAGCGCCAGCCCGATCCCTGTGCTCTTCCGTCCGGTGACCGGCCGCGCGAGCGAATAGAATCGCTCGAAGACTCGCGGCAGCGCGAAGTCCGGCACACCTGCGCCGCGGTCTTCCACGGTGAAGACGATCCATCGTGAGTCCTCCGGCGTCACTCGCAGCACGACCTCGCTCGCAGCGGGGGAAAAATCCAAGGCGTTTTGCAGCAGATTGACCAGGGCCTCGCGCAACAAAAGCCCATCGCCGCGCACATGCCCTTCGCTCGGGACGAGTTTCAGCTCTACGCGCGCCCCCGCAAACGCGGGCCGTAGACTCTCTGCGGCCTCTTCGGCCAGCACGGCCGCCGCCACAGGCGAAGTGCGGCCCAGTTGTTTTCGCGCTTCCAGAGAAGAAAGCTCCAGGAGCCGGTCGATGATCTGCTGGATGCGCGCCGACTCCGTGCGGATGTTGTCCAGAAAACGTCGCCGCTGCTCGGCTGGCATCTCCTCGTGCAGCAACTCCGCCGCGCCACGGATCGCCGCCAAAGGCGCTTTCACCTCGTGCGCCAAGGCCTGCGTGTAGCGCTCCGCATGTTTTCGACCCTCGAGTGCATCGCGCATCTGTTCGAACGCGGCGGAGAGTTCCGCGATTTCCCGCGCGCGTGAACCCGGCGCCGAGGAGATGTGGCCATCGCGCACCGCACGCGCGTGCGCCGTCAGACGCTCGAGCGCATGCGACAATCGCGCCGCGATCCACCACCCCGCGCAGATCATCGCGAGCGCGATCGCGCCCGACCACCACACCAAACGCAGCCGGGCTCGTTGCACCGCCTCGACCACGGTCGCCAGCGGTCTCCCGACGCCCACCCAGCCGACCGGCTCGCCTGCGCGGTGCACCGGTGCACGCACGCGCAATTCGTGATCCACCACCGCAGACTGCGGTGCTTCATGCCCGCTTTCTTCGCTCGTTCCCAACCCGTCCGCATCCCAGTCGTAAACCTGCCCCACGTCACGACCGGCCGCATCGAAGATGACCCGGCCCTCCCGGTCACAGGCAAAGACCCGCAGGAGCTCGGCCTGCGCGGGCAGTTGCGTCAGACGTGTCGTCCAGTCGCGACCGGTCTGTTCTTCCGACGCAAAACTCGCGAGAAACACCGCCGTATCGGTCATTGTTCGGCGCATGGATTCTACGTAGCGCAGCCGCACGTCTCGCAGCACGAGCGCCATCACCGCCGCGAAGCCAATCGCGGACGCCCCGACATAGACGCCGAAGATGATCGTGCGAATCCTCACGCGTCCTCGCGCAGCGAATAACCGAGGCCGCGGTGCGTCGCGATCGGGTCCGCGTCCGGCGCGACTTCACGCAGCTTCGCGCGCACCGTTTTCACGTGCGCGTCGACCGTGCGATCCAGGGCGGCGCCCGGGTCGTCCCACGCGGCAGTCATCTGTTGAACGCGATAAACGACACGGCCCGGGGCCCCGACGAAGGTCGCGAGCAGACGATACTCGTTGCGCGTCAGATCGAGCACGTGCCCGCGGAATGAAATCCGGCAACGCGCCACATCGTGCACCCAAGCTGGAGCAGACGTGCAATCCGTCGCGGGCACGGCTCGCTGAGTGCGGCGCAACACGGCTTTCACTCGCGCGGCCAGCTCACGCGGGCTGAACGGCTTCGCCACGTAGTCATCTGCTCCGAGTTCCAGCCCCACCACACGGTCGATCTCTTCGCTTCGCGCCGTCAGAAATATCACGGGGAGTTCGGCGTGCGCGCGCCTGAGCTCACGGCAGAGATCGAAGCCGTTGGCATCGGGCAGGCCCACGTCGAGCACGGCGAGTGCGATCGCTTCTCGCTGCAACACCTCCCGCGCCTCACCCGCGCGAGTCCTCCACACGACATCGAAGCCCTCCGTCTCCAGCGCGTAGACGATTGTGTCCGCGATGGTGGATTCATCTTCGACGACCAGGATGCGAGGGCGCGGTGAAGCCACGGGATTTTCTTCGCGGAATTTCCGGCGGTGCGCAAGCGCCCGCCAGCAGCTCCGTGCCCGCAGGTCACGCGAGAACCGCGCGCCGCCGGCGAAATTCTGAGCGTTTCGGGCCGAAAGTGTTGACGGAGTGCGGCTCAGGAATTCCCTGAGTCTATTCTGCCGCGCGGCCGGTGGCGCCGAGGCTCCCTCCGAGCTCTGGCACCGTTGCTCGCGTGGCCTGTCGCGTGATGTGGCCCTTCGCCGCGTCACTTCATCCGGAGTTCGTCGCCTGCGGGGAGCTCCTAGTCCCACAATACCTATGCAAGAGCCAAATTTCGACTCCACGCTCCCTCGCATCGGGATGGTTTCCACCCATGGCTATGTCGCCGCCGAGCCGCCGCTCGGCGCCGCAGACACTGGCGGCCAGGTGGTTTACGTTCTCGAGCTGGCCAAGAAACTCGCCCAACTCGGCTTCGAGGTCGACATCTGGACGCGCCGCTTCGAGGACCAGCCAGAATTCGACATCATCAGCGATCAAGTGCGGGTCATCCGCGTGCCCTGCGGACCCAAGACCTTCGTCGACAAGGAATACCTTGTTCGGCACCTCAACGAATGGTCCGAGCGTGCCCTGCGCTTCATCAAGAAGCACGGGCTCAAGTATCAGTTCTTCAACAGCCATTACTGGGACGCCGGCTACGCGACGCAGCGGCTTGCGGACGCCCTCGATGTGCCCCACGTGCACACCCCGCATTCGCTGGGCATCTGGAAAAAGCAGCTCATGGAGCGCGATTTCCCGGACGACGCCGCCAACTTCGAGAAAAAGTATAACTTCACTCAGCGTATCAACGAAGAGACCCTGCTCTTTCGCCGGTGCGACCAGATCATCGCCACCACGCCCGACCAGCTCGACATGGTCGTGAAAGACTACGGTGCGGCGCCAGAAAACGTCACGATGGTGCCGCCTGGCTACGACGATAACCGCTTTTATCCCGTCAGCGCCGCCTCGAGAAATGGCATCCGTCAGCGTCTCGGCTTCTCCGGCAAGGTGGTCCTCGCGCTCGGCCGCCTCGCCCGCAACAAGGGCTACGATCTGCTCGTGGAATCATTTCCACTCGTGGTCGCGCGAGAACCCGAGGCGGTGCTGCACCTCGCGGTGGGCGGTTCATCCCTCAATCCGGCAGAACAAAAAATCCTCGACGAATTGAGGGCGCAGGCCGCGTCTCTCGGCATCGCCGAGCGCGTGCAGTTCGGCGGGTTTGTTTCCGATGCGGATCTTGCCGACTATTACCGCGCAGCCGATGTGTTCGTGCTTTCCAGCCGCTATGAGCCGTTTGGCATGACGGCGATCGAAGCCATGGCGTGCGGCACGCCAACCGTCGTCACGACTCACGGCGGTCTCTACCGGGCGATCACTTACGGTCGTCACGCGCTCTATGCGGACACCTTCGATCGCGAAGATCTCGGCATTCAGATCGTGAAGATCATGCGTCATCCGCGGCTCGCCCATCGCCTCTCGCGCATGGGCGCGCACAAAGCCCGCAGTCTGTTCACCTGGACGGGCATCGCCCAGCAAATCGTCAGCTTGATCGAGGAGCGCGCCACCGCGCTCGCGTTCACGGACAACGAATGGGACGAGCCGTGGAACGACGGAGATTGAACCCTATCTTTCCCTCATGGTCGCCCCTGTTCCCATCCACCTCTTTTGCTCCGACCTCGACGGCACTCTGGTCGGCAATCCCGAGTCCTCGCACCGCTTCAAAGTTGCTTGGGAAAAGATCCCCGAGAAGCGGCGCCCGGTCCTGATCTACAGCAGCGGACGCCTGGTCGACGACCTCCGCCGCTTCTACGTGGACGAAGATGTCCTCCCGGTGCCCACCTTCGCCATCGGCGGGGTCGGCACGCAGATCTACGACGAGAAGGGCGAGCGCATGCTCGAGGAATACTACGAGCATCTCGCGAAAAATTGGGACGTGCGCGTCGTGCAATCACTCATGCGCGACGTGCGCGGCATCCGCCCGCAACCCGCGGAGTTTCAGCACGCGTTCAAATCAAGCTGGTTCCTGGACCGCGCCACGCCGGAGACCCTCAGGCAAATCGAGCAAAGTCTCGCCGAAGCCGGCCTCGAGACCGCGGTGGTCTATTCGAGCGGAAGAGACCTCGACGTGCTCCCGCGCAACGCGACAAAAGGTGGCGCACTGCAGTGGCTGTGTCAGCGCCTCGACATCTCACTGGATCGCGTGCTCGTCGCCGGCGACACGGGCAACGACTCCACGATGTTTCTCCTCCCCGGCGTGCGGGGTATCATCGTCGAAAACGCCCAGCCGGAACTCTTCGAGGCCACGGTCGACATCGCGACCTACACATCGCGCTCTGTCATGGCCGACGGCGTGCTCGATGGCCTGCGGCACCACGGCGTGATCTCGCGGATGCCCGGCGCCGCAGAGGGCGAATTCTCCAGTGAGAATTTCGAACCCAGCTTCCGCATGCTCTTCACGGGCTCGCAGCTCGGACCCCTCACTAACGACGAGCACGCCTACATCCATCTCGCTTACGCGAAAGCCATCGAGGCCTTGCGCCGCAACATCACGCCGCTCGGGTTTTCCGCGTGCTCACTCGACGACAACCCCGTCACCGGCACCGATGCCAACTATCGCAGCGTCTGGGCCCGCGACGCTTCGCTCACGATCCTCTTCACGCTGGACCTCGAGGACCCCAACATCCGCCAGTGTCAGCGCGCCTCGCTCGTCACCTTGCTGGACGCTACCTCCCCCACCGGGCAGCTTCCGGCCAACGTCCGCATCGACGACGGCGCGCCCGACTACTCTGGCGTGGGCAACATCTGCTCCATCGACAGCGGTCTGTGGGTGATCATCGCGTTTTACGGTTACGTCGAGAAGACGAAGGACTTTGAGTTTCTCCGCCGCTACGCCGAGCCGCTCCAGCGGGCCATGAACTGGCTCAGCGCGCACGACAGCAACAACGATGGCCTGCTCGAGATCCCCGAGGCCGGTGACTGGACCGATCTGTTTGGCCGCAGCTATAACGTCCTCTACGACGAAGTGCTGTGGTTCCGCACCAATGTCTGCTTCGGGCGACTGCTCGAATTCCTCGGCCAATACGAACAGGCCGCCGGCTACCTCCGCTGGTCCCAGCAGATTCGTAGTCGCATCCTGGAGACGTTTTGGCCCTCGACGGTCGTGCCGTTCGGAGATCCGCGACCACACCGCTTCGCCGACCGCCAATTCGACCTGGGAGATACGCAATACCTCCTGGCCGAGATCACGCCGTTCTCCTTCAACTGGCGCTGCGACGTGCTGGGCAACCTGCTCGCATTTCTGATGAACCTGCTCGACATCGCGCGCGCGCGCACGGCGCTGCGGTTCATGTGGGGCGTGGGCGTCAACCATCCCTGGCCCGTCGCCAATCTCTATCCCGTCGTGCAAGCGGGCGATCCCGATTGGCGCGCGTATTACACCGTCAATCTGCTCAACCTCCCCCACCATTATCACAACGGCGGTCTCTGGCCGTTCATCGGCGGCATGTGGGTGCAGTTCATCAATCGCCTCGGCTTCCACGAAATCGCTGCTCGCGAACTCCACCGCCTCGCGCAACTCAACCACCTCGGTCGCGATCAGGAATGGGAGTTCAACGAGTGGGCCCACGGTGTCACCGGCCGTCCGATGGGCAAAGCCTTCCAAGCCTGGTCCGCCGCGTCGTTCATCCGGGCGTGCCACGAACTCGACTTGCAGCCGGGAAAACCGCCCCCGTCGCATGCGTAACGAAACCCTCACGGCGATCTGCTTCGGCGAGATCCTCTGGGACTTCCTGCCTGACGGGCTTCATCCCGGCGGCGCGCCGTTCAACGTCACCTATCACCTCCACGCCCAAGGCGTGCGCGCTCTTGTGGCCTCCGCGGTGGGCGACGACACGCTCGGCGAGGAACTCATTCGGCGCCTGCACGACTGGGGCATCTCGACCGAACACATCGCGCGGCTGGCGCGCCGCACAGGTTTCGTGCGGGCACTCATCGAGGAGTCCGGCGATGCGCGCTATGAGATCGAGCGCAAGGTCGCATGGGACCAGATCACACCGAAACCCGCCCTCCTTCGCGCGGCGAAGCGCACGCACGCGCTTATCTTCGGTTCGCTCGCGCAGCGCACCCGCGAGAATCGCACGGCGCTCACCACGCTCCTCGAGACCGTCCCGGCCGACGCGCTCCGCGTATTCGACGTAAACCTGCGGGCACCCCACGACGACCTTAAGCTCGTCGCGACACTGGCCCCGAAGGCCAGCGTGCTGAAACTCAACCATGAGGAAGCGGCCCGCCTCGCGGACGGCTCGGAAATCCCAGGACACGAGGAACGCAATGCGAGCGAACTGCACCGCCGCTACGGTTGCGAACGCGTCGTCGTGACCTGCGGCGGCCGCGGCGCCGGCCTGCTGCGCGCAGGCCGCTGGCTGTGGGAGAAAGGCCGCCGTGTCCAAGTTGTGGATACGATCGGCGCCGGAGATTCGTTCCTCGCCACGCTGGTGGCTCATCTACTGCGCGGGAGTGATGATCGCACGGCGCTGCGCGAGTCATGCCGCACCGGGG
>JAEYQF010000102.1 GCA_023410155.1 Verrucomicrobiota bacterium
GCTCGGTCATCGTGTCATCGAGCCCGACGAAATCGCCGTAAAGCGAGTTTTCTCCGCGAAAGGTGCTGTTGCCGCGGTTGTGATAGAGCGTGACGTCGTTGAGCCACGCGGGATTCTTCGCGCTGGCTTCCGCGGCGGGAACCTCAGGCACGTAGGCGAAGCTGCGTTCGGCCGAGAGCGCGGGAAACGTATCCACGGGGCCAATACCGTTGTAGGCGAGACGCGCGAGATCGATCACGTTGCCCTGGGCGTCGCGGTCGGGTGCATCGGCGATAGGCCGATAATCGAACTGACCGCCGCGGTAGCCGATCACGTCGGCGGTGTGGTTGACGATGATGTCGAGGATCACGCGGATGCCGCGCGCGTGCGCCTGGCGAACGAAGTCGCGGAACTCCGCCTCGGTGCCGAGGTGAGGATCGATCGCCAGGAAGTCGAGGATCCAATAGCCATGATAGCCCGCGGTGCCCTGTTGCACGGGCTTGTTGCGGAAAGGCGGGGTGACCCAGATCGCGTCCATCCCGAGTGATTGCAGGTAGTCGAGCTTCGCGGTGAGTCCCACAAAATCGCCTCCGTGATAGTGCGAGATCGCGGTCGGATCGAAACCGTGCTCGTCGCGTCCACCGGGGTAGCCGCCGGTGTCGTTGGCGGGATCGCCGTTGGCGAAGCGGTCGGTGAGCACGAAGTAGAGCGACCCGCCGGTGCCCGGATGCGTTATGCGGGCAAGGTCGACGTGGGTTTCCGCCGTGGCCTGAAGGGTGACGAAGCAGAGAGAGAGAACGGCAAAGCAGCGCGCGGGGTATTTCATGACGGGATGGACGAAATCATCGTGGCGGTGCGGCCGGTCGCAAAGGCGCCAACGCGGACATTTCCTGCATCGCGAGGGGAAAACCTAGAGGCGAAGAGTGGGTCGCGCAGAAGCGCGGATAAATCGCCCACGGCACTCGCGAATCGCGCACCGGATCCTCCAGCTCAGAAGGTCAGACCGGAGACTGCAGCTTTGGTCGGACCGCTCAGGCCACCACCGGTTCGGCGGACGCGGAAGAGCCGGTCGGGGATTCGGTCCTGCGTTGCGGCGTGCCGTGGGTGAAATCGACCCGGTCAGCGTAAACGGTCTTCGGTTTCTCGTCGCGCTCGTGGCGGAGCGTATCGAGCTGCGCGCGGAATTCCTGCGGCGAAAGCCCCTTGTGCTGCTTGAACACGCGCGCGAAGTAAGCCGGGTCCGCGAAGCCGCTGGCGTAAGCGATTTCGGACACGGTGAGCGTCGTCGTTTCCAACGCGAGGATCGCGCCTTCGATGCGGATGCGCTGGATGTAATGGGTGAGCCGCTCCTTCGTCTCGACATGAAACAGGTGGGAGAGGTAGTCCGCGGAGCAGCCCAGCATCGCGGCGATGTCCTGCACGCGCAGATCGGGATTGGAGAATTGTTCGCGCACGAGGCACTTCGCGCGGAAGACCTTGCCGGTGTCGCCATGGAGGTTGCCTGTGCCGGTCTCGATGATGTTGCGGAAAAAACCGAGCAGAGAGAGCAACAAACCCTTCAGCACGGCGTCCCGCGCGGGCGCCTGCATCGACTCGGCGTGCACGATGCTGTTGGTGAGAGTGAGAAACACTTCGAGGTCCGGGGCGTCGAAAAACTCGATCGCCTCGATATCGGGCCGCTGCGGCTGCGCCTCGTAGGCGAAGTGAAGGCTCAGCGTGTTGTTGTAAAAACCTGCGACGAGATTTCGAAACGGGCGGTCGACGTCCGCGTGGATCACCTCGCCGTGAGGCACGCCCGCAGGCACGATGCACATCTCGCCCGGACGCAGTTCGAAGCGCTCGCGCGGAAAGCGGAAATCCGTGCGGCCGTGGATCTGCAGGAAAATCTCCGGACGGTAGTGATAGTGCATGCCGCGGAGCTTGTGCACGGTCTTGGCGGCATGAGGAATCCGCAGCCGGATGTGGCCGCGGTCGACCTGCTTGATCCAAAGGTCGAAGATGCTGCGCATCTCGGCCCGGTCCTGATGACTCAAGGTCTTGGCGTCAAAGATGGCTCTCATGGGGAAACCGCGGCCGCGGGGGCGAGGTGGGGTGGCGGGAATCTGCGCAGGACGGCGCAAAACTCCAATGCAATCGCCGGGGATCAGGGGAAGACCTAGGTTTTTTCCCACCCTTGCAGGAATTTTCCGCAGCTGCGTCCGGCGCCTCCTCGCAATGCCCCCTTGGAACTGCGCACGGGGCTGCCACACTGTGGACGCATGCGGATCTTCCACTGCGCACACTGCGGCAACCTCGTGTATTTCGAGAATCACCAGTGCGTGCGCTGCGGGCACGTGCTCGCCTTCATCCCGGATCTGCAGCGCATCACTTCGCTCGACGCGGCGACCGACGGCACGTGGCGCACGCCCGACCCCGCCGCGCAACCCCGTCGCTTTCGTCTCTGCCAGAATTACGTGCAGCACCAGGTATGTAACTGGGCGGTCGACGCGGAGTGCGCCGATCCCCTTTGCCGCGCGTGCCGGCTCACCCGCGTGATTCCCGAGCTCAGCGTCCCGGGCAACCAGCAGGCGTGGTATAAACTCGAGGTGGCGAAACGCCGCGTCCTGCAGAATCTCACCACCATCGGTCTCACGTGGAAAACGAAAGCCGAAGACGCCGAGCACGGGCTCACATTTGAGTTTCTCGCGGACTTGCCGGACGGCAGCGCACCCGTGATGACCGGGCACGCCGACGGCGTGATCACCATCGCGCTCGCGGAGGCTGACGATGCGGAGCGCGAGCGGCGACGCGTGCAGATGCACGAACCGTTTCGCACGCTGGTCGGCCATTTCCGCCACGAGATCGGCCACTACTATTGGGACCGACTCGTGCGCGACAGGAAGCGGTTGGACATCTTCCGCGAGAGATTCGGCGACGAACGCGCGGATTATGCCGCCGCGCTACAATCGCACTATCAAAACGGCGCCCCCGCGGATTGGCGCGAACGCTTCGTCTCCGCGTATGCCAGCGCGCACCCGTGGGAGGATTGGGCGGAGACCTGGGCGCACTACCTCCACATGGTCGATGCACTCGAGACGGCGGAAGCGTGCGGTGTGCGTGTGCGACCGCCCGACCAACCAGCGCAGACAGACGAATTCGAGCGCATGATGGAGGAGTGGCTCGCACTCACGCACATGCTCAACAACCTCACGCGCTCGCTCGGTCAGAACGACGCCTATCCGTTCATCTTGTCGGCCGTCACTCGCGAGAAGATCCGCACGGTCCACCAACTCGTGCGCGAGTCCGCGTCGAGCCCACGCGCGGCGTGAGTCGGGACTGAGGGCGGACCGAGTCGCGACACGGTGCGCACCGAGTCGGGCCAAGGACCGGCACGGGTGGCCCTCAGTCTGCGTTGCGACGGACGCGACTTTTCAGATCGTCGGTGGGACAGGCGCATTCGCCGCCGCAGCCGGGATTCTTGCGCTTCCGGATGAGCCGCACCACGAGCGCGGTCGCGGCAATCGCCACCACTACGAGCGCGAGGAGAGCTTGAAGATCGGCGTTCATCAGGAAAAGCCGAGCGCGCGGCCGGCTTGGTAAACAATGAAGCTAACAATCCACGCGGTGCCAGTCATGTAGCCAATTTGGAAGAGCGGCCAGCGCCACGAGTTCGTTTCGCGGCGAACGATCGCGATCGTGCTGATGCACTGCATCGCGAACACATAGAACACCATGAGCGAGATACACGTGAGCGGCGTGAAGAGCGGCGAGCCATCGGGCCACTGCGCGTTGAGCATCGCGTCGCGGAGCGGCGTCGTGTCCTCCTCCTCGGACTCGGCGTTGAAAACAACGCCCATGGTGGAGACGAAGACTTCGCGGGCGGCGAAGGAGCTGATGAGACCGATGCCGACCTGCCAGTTGAAGCCGAGCGGCTCGATCACGGGTTCGAGCACGTGACCGGCGCGGCCGGCGAAACTCTGGGCGAGTTGTTCGGACGCAGTGGCGTCGGGAAATTTTGGATACGCCGAGAGGAACCAGAGCACGATGCTGATCGCGAGAATCACGGTGCCGGCGCGGCGGAGAAAGATCCAGCCACGCTCGACCATGTGGAGAAGCACATCGCGGAAACGCGGGAAGTGATACGGCGGCAGCTCCATGATCATGAGCGGCGGCGCACCGCGGAGGAGCGTGCGCTTGAAGAGCCACGCGAAACCGAACGCGCCAAACGTGCCGAGCGCATACATGGCCAGCATAATGCCGACCTTGGTCATCACCGGCACGCGATCGCCGGGCACGAGCGCGGCGATCATGAGCAGATAAACCGGCAGGCGCGCCGAGCAGCTCATGAGGGGCGCGACGAGAATCGTGACGAGCCGATCCTTGGGTTGCTCGATCGTGCGCGTGGCCATGATGCCGGGAATCGCGCACGCGTAGGAGCTGAGCAGCGGGATGAAAGATTTTCCGTTGAGGCCGACGCGACTCATCAAGCGGTCCATGATGAACGCCGCGCGTGCCATGTAGCCGGTGCTCTCGAGCAGACCGATGAAGAAAAATAGAATCAGAATCTGCGGCAGAAAGATGATCACGCCGCCGACACCAGCGATGGCGCCGTCGGTGATGAGATCGCGCAAATCGCCCTCGGCCATGCTGCTCTTCACGAGATCGGCGAGCGCGGCGACCTGCTCGTCGATGAAGTTCATCGGATACTCCGCGAGCGTGAAGATGCTCACGAACATCGCGGTCATGATCGCGCCGAGAATCGTCCAGCCCCAGATCGGGTGCGTGACGACGGCGTCGATTTTATCGGAGCGAGTGGGGCCGGTTTCGCCGGCGGCGAGCACGACTTCAGCCGCGATGGTGCCGATGGCGTCGTAGCGGGAGTTGACGAGCGTCGCCGCCCAATCGGTCCCCTCGCCTTCCCAACGTTTTTGCCACGCCTGGAGAATCTCGTGCGTTTTCGCGTGCAGCGGAACGGAACCCGCCACGCGCACCGAATCCTGGTCAGTGAGAAGCAACAGCGCTTCGGCGCGGGCGATGAGCGGCGACTTGCCGTCGTTGGCAACGAGCGAGGCCTGCAGTTCAGAAATGGCGGGGGCAATCGCGGCGGGAACGTTCCACGCGTGACGCGCGAGCGGAATCTCGAGGCGGCTCATCGCCACGCGGAGTTCGACGAGACCTTTGCCGTGGACGGCTTCGCACGGGATGACCGGCACGCCAAGCTCGTGCTCGAGACGGGCGACGCGGATGTTGAGCCCCGCCTGCGCAGCGAGATCCATCATGTTGAGCACCACGATCACAGGCCGTCCGAGATCGAGGATCTGATGGAGAAGGTAGAGGTTTCGCTCGAGATTGGTCGCATCGAGGATGCAGAGGATGCGATCCGGCATCGGCGTATCGGCGCGGCGACCGAGGAGCACGTCGCGCGTGACGGCTTCATCGGGCGAGCGCGCAGCGAGCGAATACGTGCCGGGAAGATCGATGACGGTGATCGGCTGACCGTGCTGCGAATACGTGGTGCCGATCTTTTTCTCGACCGTGACTCCGGGGTAGTTGCCGACCTTTTGTTTCAGGCCGGTGAGCGCGTTGAAGAGCGTGCTCTTGCCGCAATTGGGATTGCCGACGAGAGCGTAAGTAGGCGTGCGGGTGCCGGTGCTCACGGGAGCCGCCGCGATGTGGGCCGGGAGAGGCATCGCTCAGACGGCAGCAGGTTCGACCAAGACGTGGTCGGCCTCGGCTTTACGCAGCGTGAGGTGATAGCCGCGGACTTTGATTTCGATCGGATCGCCGAGGGGAGCGGTGCGGATGAGCGTGATGCGCGTGCCGGCAAGGAGCCCCATCTCGCGGAGGCGCAGGAACGCCGCGCCGGCTTTGGGAAATTCGCGGATGGTGGCGGACGATCCGACCGCGAGACTGGACAGAGGGACGGTGGGCATGGCGGGAGGAGCGGTGCGGGACGCGAGCGGCTCGACGAGGATATTTTTCGCGGCGTCGTGACTGAGCGCGATGCGCGTGCCGTTGAGCTGACAGAGGATGGTGCTGTTGCCCGAGATCTTGGTGACAAAGGCGGACTCCCCCAGCCCCATCTCGCGAACACGCTGACAAAACTCAGCGGTCCCAGCGAGTTCACGCACTCGACCCAAACCACCGGCGGGAAGCTGGCAGAGAGGCAATCGGTGCGATTCGGACGCGGCGCTCACGATGAAAGGGGAGGCAGATTGAGACTCGGTTTCAGCGCCCGGGCAAGTAAAAGGCCCGACCGGTGAGGCCGGGCCTGAAAAAAATCAGCGACCGCGGCGTTTGACGGCGAGTTGAACGCCAGCGAAGCGGACCATGCCTTGAAGATTCTCGAATTCGCGAGGGTCGAGATCGGCTGCTTCCTTGAGCTGGGCTTCGGCGCGACGGAGGGCTTCCTCGACCGCCGCTTCGTCGATCGTGTCCTCGTTGACCGCGTGTTCAGCGAGGATGTGAACGTGGTCGCCCTCGATTTCAGCGAAACCGCCGCCGATGACGAGCAGCTGCGTCTGCCCGTTTTTAGTCACGCGAAGTTCGCCATCCTCGATCTGCGTGAGCAGCGGGATGTGCCCGGGCAGGATGCCAATCTCACCTTGGACCGTCGGGATGACGACCGTATCGATGGTGTCGGAATAGACCTGGGCTTCGGGAGTGACGATTTCGAGGGTGAGAGGCATGGCGCTAAGGTAGCGAGTAGCAGCTAGGGAGTGGCGAGTAGAAGTGCTTCGGACGTCGGCTTGAGGCGCGCCACCCGCTACACACTGCTCGCCACTGTTCGTCAGGCTTTCTTCGACGCGGCGATGACCTCGTCGATGCCGCCCTTCATGTAGAAGTCACCTTCGGCGATGTTATCGAGTTCGCCGTCGAGGATCATCTTGAAGCCGCGGACGGTGTCCTTGACGGACACGTATTTACCCGGCGTGCCGGTGAACACTTCCGCGACCGCAAACGGTTGCGAGAGGAAGCGCTGGAGCTTGCGGGCGCGGTAGACGGTGAGCTTGTCCTCGGGGGAGAGCTCATCGAGACCGAGAATTGCGATGATATCCTGAAGATCCTTGTAGCGTTGGAGGACGCGCTGGACTTCGCGGGCAACCTTATAGTGCTCGTCGCCGACGACGTCGGGTTGGAGCGCCTTCGAGACGGACGCGAGCGGATCGACGGCCGGATAAATACCGAGTTCGGCAATGGAGCGCTCCAACACGATTGTGGAGTCCAAGTGCGCAAAGGTGTTCGCGGGCGCCGGGTCGGTGAGGTCGTCGGCGGGCACGTAAACGGCCTGCACGGACGTGATCGAACCCTTCTTCGTCGAGGTGATGCGCTCCTGGAGGAGGCCCATCTCGTTGGAAAGCGTCGGCTGGTAACCCACCGCGGACGGCGAACGACCGAGGAGCGCGGACACTTCGGAGCCGGCTTGCGAGAAACGGAAGATGTTGTCGATGAACAGGAGCACGTCCTGGTTCTTCTCGTCGCGGAAATACTCGGTCATCGCGAGCGCCGACAGAGCGACGCGCATACGAGCGCCCGGCGGCTCGTTCATCTGGCCGTAGACGAGCGCGACCTTCGACTTCGAGAGGTCCTTCTGGTCGATAACGCCCGCGTCGGACATTTCGTGATAGAGGTCGTTACCTTCACGGGAGCGCTCGCCCACGCCGGCGAAGACGGAGAAGCCACCGTGCGCCTTGGCGATGTTGTTGATGAGCTCGAGGATCACGACGGTCTTGCCGACGCCCGCGCCGCCGAATGCACCGGCCTTGCCGCCCTTGATGAACGGGCAGATCAGGTCGATGACCTTGATGCCGGTCTCGAGGATCTGCGCCTTCGTGTCTTGATCGACCAGCGCAGGAGCCGGACGGTGAATCGGGTATTTCTTCTCGAACTGGACCGGGCCCTTGCCGTCCACGGGCGTGCCGGTGACGTCGAAGATGCGGCCGAGCACGCCGTTGCCGACGGGCACAGAGATCGGAGCGCCCGTATCCACCACGTCCATACCGCGCACCAAGCCCTCGGACGAGGACATCGCGATCGAGCGGACCACGCCGGCGCCGAGGTGCTGCTCGACCTCGAGCGTGAGAGTTTCCTTCTTCCCCGCGACCGTGAAGTCGACGGTAAGCGCCTGATAGATCGGCGGGATGGCGTTCTCCGCGAACTGAACGTCAACGACGGGGCCGATGACTTGGACGATTTTGCCGGTGTTGCTCATTTTTGGAAAGGGCGGGCGAAACAGATTGGAGTAAGGTGATCAGGAAGCCGCGAACTGGGCGGCGGCGATCTCTAGAATCTCGGCCGTGATGCCGGCCTGGCGGGCCTTGTTGTATTCGAGGGTGAGATCGCTGAGGAGCTTTGTGGCGTTGTCCTTCGCGGTCTTCATGGCGACCATGCGCGCGCTGTGCTCCGACGCTTTGGCCGAGAGCACAAGCTGGTAGATGTGGCGGTTGACGTAGAACGGCAGCAGCGCCTCGAGCACCTGCGTGGCGCTCGGCTCGAAGAGCATTTCGCGGGTGTCGTTCGACGCCTGCGTGACGCCGCCCAGATCCGCTTCGGCGTGGGCAACGAACTCCTGCACGTTCTTCAGCGGGAGCACCGGGCGAACGACCGGGAGCTGGACGAGCGTGTTCTTGAAGCGCGGGTAAATGACCTCGATCGTGTCGATCACGCCATCGAGGTATTGCTGCATCATGAACTCGACGACCGGCTTCACTTCGCTGAACGCAGCGCGATCGCTGACCGTGAAGTCAGCGACCATGTCACGCTTCGTGCGCGCGAGGAACTGGGCGCCCTTGCGGCCGATCGCATAGAACTTCGCCGGCGTCTTCACCTCGGTGACGAGCTTGAGGACGTTGGCGTTGAGCGGGCCGGCGAGGCCCTTGTCGGTCGTGATGACGAGGATGCCGCGCGTCTTGACCGGACGCTGGGTGAGGAACGGATGCTGCGACTCCTCCACGCGATCGGCGAGCGCGGCGAGCATCTTCGACATGAGCTCGGCGTAGGGCCGCCCGGCGAGGGCCAGCTGCTGCGCCTTCTTCATCTTCGAAGCGGCAACAAGCTCCATCGCCTTCGTGATCTGGCGGGTGTTCTTGACCGACTTGATGCGTCGGCGGATGTCGCGGGTGGAAGCCATCGAGGGATTTTCGATTTGGATTTTCGATTTTCGATTTCGAGAGGCGCGCGAACGCCGGTCGAAAATCGAGAATCAAAAATCGAAAATTAAATCAGGCAGTGAAGGTCGGTTTCCACTCGTCGACGGCGGCCTGGAGTTTGGCCTCGAGGTCCTTGTCGAGAGCGGCCTTGGTGCGGACTTCCGTGAGGAGCGCGTCCTTGCGGGTGGCGAAGAACTCCTTCAACGAGGCGGCGGCGGCGACAACCCTCTTGGTATCGATGGCGTCGAAGTAGCCGCGCTGCATCGCGAAGAGCACCGCGACCTGAAGCTCGATCGGCAGCGGAGCGAACTGCGGCTGCTTGAAGAGTTCAACGATGCGGGCGCCGCGCTCGAGCTGGGCCTTGGTCTTGGCGTCGAGGTCGGAGCCGAATTGCGCGAAGGCCGCGAGTTCGCGGAACTGCGCCAGCTCGCCCTTGAGTTTACCGCCGACCTGCTTCGTCGCTTTGATCTGTGCGGAAGAACCCACGCGCGAAACCGAGAGACCGACGGACACCGCGGGGCGGATGCCTTGGTTGAAGAGATCGGTTTCGAGGAAGATCTGACCGTCGGTGATCGAGATGACGTTCGTCGGGATGTAGGCCGAGACGTCGCCGGCGAGCGTCTCGATGATCGGGAGCGCGGTGAGCGAGCCCTTGCCTTCGAGACGAGCAGCGCGCTCGAGCAGGCGGCTGTGGAGATAGAAAACGTCGCCCGGATACGCTTCGCGGCCGGAGGGTCGCTTCAGGATGAGAGAGATCTGGCGGTAAGCGACGGCGTGCTTGGAGAGATCGTCGTAAACGATCAGCGCATCCATGCCGTTTTCCATGAACCACTCGCCCATCGCCGCACCGGAGTAAGGCGCCAGGTATTGGTTGGCCGGGTTGTCGGCAGCAGGAGCGGAAACGATGATCGTGTATTCCAGCGCGCCAGCAGCCTCGAGGGCGCCAATCGTGCGGACGACATTCGACTGCTTTTGGCCGACGGCGACGTAGATCGAGTAAACGGGGCGGAACTTCGGGTCTCCAGACGCGAGGCCGACTTTGTTGATCTTCGCCTGGTTGATGATCGTGTCGATCGCGATGGTCGTCTTGCCGGTGCCGCGGTCGCCGATGATCAGCTCGCGCTGACCACGGCCGATCGGAATCATGGAGTCGATCGCCATGATGCCGGTGAAGAGCGGCTGGTTGACAGACTTGCGCACGATGATACCGGGCGCGATGCGCTCGACGGGATAGGATTCCGTGACACCGACCGGGCCTTTGCCGTCGACGGCATTGCCAAGCGCGTCGACGACGCGACCGAGAAGCTGTTTGCCGACCGGCACGGAGAGCAGGCGGCCGGTGGTCTGGACTTCCTCGCCTTCCTTCAGCTTGGAGTAGTCACCGAGAACGACGCAGCCGACCTCGTCTTCTTCCAGGTTGAGCGCGATGCCGATGGCGCCGCCGGGGAACTGCACCATCTCGTTATACATCACGTCCGAGAGGCCGTCGATTTTCGCGACGCCGTCGGCGATCGTGCGGATGGTGCCGGTGTTCTTCTTGACCGCTTTGGTCGAGAGCTTGGCGATCTGTTGTTCGATTTGGTCGAGGACGGTGCTCATGGGCGCTTCGCGCAGTTGAGTGTTATGTGTTGAAAGGGAGAAAATCGATCAGACCGCAGTGGCGAGGGCGGTGAGTTGGTTGGAGACTGACGATTCGTAAACGTCGTCGCCCACGCGCACGCGCAGGCCGGCGAGCAAGGAGGGATTCGGCTTCGCAACCCACGTGATCTTGCGGCCGTATTTCTGGGAGAGCGCCCCAGCGATCGCATCGAGACGGGCCGCATCGGCGGCACCAGCGTGCTCGACGACCGCCTGGCTGCGCGCGATCTCGGAGGCGACCAGGCGCTGGTAGGCCTTGAGCACCGCGACCGAGTGAGCGGGCTTGTGCTTCTCGATATACTCCAGCACGCCTGCAACGCGCTCCGGCGACACGGCGCCGTCCACAAGGCTGACTTTCAAAAACTGACGGGCCAGTTGCTGGATTTGTTTTTTCCCGGAAGTCATGGTTTCGCGTGGAGGCGGTGGAGAAAGGGCGGGATCAGACGTTGGTCAGCTCACGAGCGGCGCTCTCGTTGTAAGCAGCGCGATCCGCGTCGGTGAGCTTCTTGGCGAGCACGCGCTCGGTCGTGGTGACCACGAGACGGGCGATCTCCGTGCGGGCGTCGGCGAGCATTTTCTTGTGCTCGAGTTCGATCGCCTGCTGAGCCTTGGCGAGCATCTCAGCCGACTTCGTCGAGGCCTCCTGAGTTTGCTTGTCGACGAACTCCTTCGCCGTCTTGCGAGCTTCGTCGATGATGCGAGTGGCATCGCCTTGCGCCTGCTTCACGAGCGCAGCGCTCTCCGCGTGCGCGGCGGCGAGCTTGGCCTGCATCTCTTCGGCGTGCTTGATGCCGGCCTCGATCTTGCGGTTGCGTTCCTCCATCGTCGCCGCGACCGGCTTGATGCCGAACTTGTAGAGGACGAAGAGAACAACGAGGAAGCTGATCAGCTGCCACACCACGTATTTCCACTCGACGCCGAAGGTCTGGAGCATGTTGGGCTCCGCGGCGTGGGCATGTTCAGCGACAGCGGCAAGGAAGAGAGGCAGCGTCATGACGACAGATCAGGCAGACAGGCGGAAGGGAGAGAAAAAGGGAAATGGCAGCGCGACCTAGGCGCGCGCTGCCGGACAGACAATTACTTCGCGAGGAAGAGAGCGAGGATGCCGAGACCTTCGGCGAGCGCCATACCGATGATGGCCTGCACGAGGATCTTGCCGGAAGCGGCGGGATTGCGGCCGACGGCTTCGGCGGCCTTGAGGCCGATGAGCGCGACGCCGAGAGCGGCGCCGAGGAGGCCGAACGCGCTGGCGATGTTGCCGGTGATTTCAGCGAGGGTGGTGATCATGTGGGATGTTGTTGTTGGTTGGATTGCCGCCGTGCGCACTCAGAGGCACGCTCCCGACGGTAAAGGGATCAATGGTGCGCGCCCTCCGCGGAACCGTGCGCCTCATCGTGGTCATGGTCCCCACCCTCGTGGTTCGCGAGCAGGCCAATGTAAACCGAGGTGAGGAGTGTGAAGACAAACGCCTGAATCAGGCCGACGAGCAGCTCCATGAAATAGAAGACCGGAATGAAGCTCGTGCCGTGAAGCAGATTCTCGCCGCCGAAAACGTTACCGAAAAGGCGGACCGAAAGCGTGAAGGGCCGGATCGCGATCGAGAACACTTCAATCAGACCGACCACCAGGAACACCAATGAGAGCACCGGGTAAAGCCAGCCGGGCGTCTCTTTCTTGTCGTCTTTGTTACCGAAGAGGTCCCACAGGATGACTTTCGGCCCCGCATACTTGAAGACGATGATCGCCCACGCCCCGAACGAAATCAGCGCCAGCGCGATGGTGCCGTTGAAATCGGCATTGTGCGGACGGATCCAGGGATTGGTCAGGTGGAAGTGGCCGGTGGCATCGGTGTGGCCAGTGCCGATTGTGCCGACGCCCGGCAGCAGGCCCATCCAGTTATGAAACAGGATGAAAATGAAAAACGTGACGAGCAGCGGAAACGCGGCGGGGAAAGCTTTCTTGCCGATGATGGGCTCGAGGATTCCGCGCAGTCCTTCCATCAGAGATTCGATCACCGCCTGACCCTTCGAGGGCACCACAGCGGGTTTGCCAATCAGCCACAGCACCAGCGTAACCAGGAGGAGCGAAATCATCCACCCGGTCACCATCGCATTGGTGATCGCCCAACCATTGCCGAAATCCACGAGCTTGGCCGCGCTCGGCGAAACGCCCTCGGCAAATGCGGAACCGCCGCTTGCGAGCAGCACCAAGAGAGAAGCGAGCTTACGGACTCGTGACATGGGCGCAGGAGGAAGGGTGTGATTGTGGAAGCTGACGAAAAAGCCGAACCGCCGCGCCTCCGTCAACGTCCGAAATCGAGAGTTCCCCTCCCCCACCCCCAGAAGTAGACCGAAGGGCCCCCCGCCGCCCGCG
>JAEYQF010000103.1 GCA_023410155.1 Verrucomicrobiota bacterium
AGCGTGGTCACGGCTACGCATTCGCGATCGATCACCGCGGCGCGATCGGCCGGCAGCGGCTGGCTCGTGCCGGCCACGGTGTCGGACATCGAGAATCTTCGCGCCAGCCGGGTCTTCGGCAGCAGGACAAACTCCAAGTAGATCGTGAGCGCACCGATCCCGAGCGCCACGGCGCTGGCAACGCTGCCGCCTCCCAGGCCGAACTGCGCGAACGCGGCGACCACGCCGGCCAGCAAGGCGATGCCGCCCAAAATCCCGAGCACGCCGCCGGGCACGATCACTTCGATCGCGACCAACAGCACTCCTACGGCAAAAAGCGTGATGACTGCGGTCATGAGAGAACCTCCACGATGAGACTAAAATCAGTCTGCCGCGTCACGCGCACCCGCGTGCCCGCCTTCGCATCGCCCACCTCGAGCCGCGCCTCGAAGCGACGGCCTTCGATCTCGATCTGTCCACTGGGGAACAGATCGGTTGCCGCCACGGCTTCGCGTCCGATCAGCGAGCCCCGCTCGATCTGGACCGTGGGCTCACCGGTGCCAACCACCTCGCCGCTCACCGCGAGACGAGTCCAGAACCACCCGCTCGGCAGAAAACGCGCGAGCAACACGCCGAACACCGTAGCCACGAGCAGCCCGAGCACCAGCGTCTGCAGCGGCTGCGCGAGCAGTTCCCACGAGAACGACAGGGGCTCATTGGGCCAGATGTCGGCCATCGACCAAAGCAATGCGCCGAAAATCATCACGACGCCGGTGAGCGCGAGCACGACCGTGCCCGGCACAAAAAAGATCTCCACCACGATCAAGAGCACTCCGAGGGCGAATACGAGCAGCGGTTCATGTCCGGAGAGTCCCGCGACAAAGTTGCCCAGGAAGACTATCACGAGCAGCGCGATCCCCCCGAAGCCGAAGAAGCCGAACCCCGGCGTCTTGAACTCCACGAAGAGCGCGAACAGCCCCAGGCCGAGCAGCAGCGGTGAGATCGAGTTGAGAAAACTCGCAAGCCCCTCCGACCAGGTGATCTCGAGTTCCTTTTTCGTGTAGTTGCCCGCGCCAAATTTTCTCTGAAGCAACTCTTCGAGGTCTGCGGCGATGCCATTGGCGAGCAGAGGCCCGGGCGGCTCGCCGAGATGCTCGGTCGCCTCTTTGGCCGTGAGCGTGAGCAGCTTGCCTTTTTCTTTCAGCACGCGGTCACCGATTTTCAGCTCAAAGTTGGGATCCATCATGGCCTCGAGCACGTGCGCGCGACGGGGGTGCGACTCGGAAAACGCGCGGATCTTGGCCGACAGGAAACTGGTCATTTTCCGCTTCAAGGCTTCCGGCACATCAGCACCCGTGCCCGTGATCAACTCCGCGGCCCCCATCACACCTTTCGGGGAGAAATAGATGTCATCCGTGACTGCCGCGATCAACGCCCCGGCGGAGCCCGCCTCGTCGTTGACGAAGGTGACGGTGCGACCCTCGAACTTGTCGAGCGCTTCCATGATCTCGAGCATCACGTCTGCTCGGCCGCCAGGCGTCTTCATGTCGAGCACCACCACGTGCGCTTTTTGCTCGATGGCTTCCTTCAATCCGCGACGCACGATGTAGAGCACAGGCCGCGCGATTTGGTCGCGAACGGGAATGACCACCACGGAAACTCCGCCGACCTGAGTCACCGCTGGCTCCTCCTGCGCTGGCGTCAGTGCAGAGTCCACCTCGGGAACGGGCGCCGGTTGGGCTTCGGGGGCGCTCTGCTCTTCGCTCGGCGGCCGGGCAGCCGTATCCGCCACCGGGCCATCCAAGCGAATCGCCCAAGCGACGCTCATCGCGCACCAGCAAGCCAGCAGCCAGGGGAATAGACCGCGCGTTTTCACGGAACGTGCATCGTGCCGCCGTGTTGCGCCGGGGCAAGCATACGCCGCTGGAATGATGCAATCTTCTTTCCATGGGTAGCGCGACGAATCGAGGAAAGGCTTGGCGGCACCTGCGTCTGTTCGCTAACTCCGCGCGCGTGGAAAAGATCTCCTATCTCGGGGCAACGATCCTCCGCTGGCGCGTCGGCCAGTCGACGTTCCTCGCGTATCCCGAGGCCGGAGCGCGCTTGATGAACTGGAACGTCACGCTCGGCGATGGCAGTGTGCGCGACGTCATCTACTGGCCCGAACTGAAGACTCTGGACGAGTTTCACCGCGTGCGGGGCGGCAACCCCATCCTCTTTCCTTTTTGCGCCCGGACGTTCGATCGCGGTGAGCAGGGTTTCTGGCGTGCGGCGGACGGCGTGCGCCGGCCGATGCCGCAACATGGCTTCGCGCGGCAGGGACAGTTTCGTCTCACTCATGCCGACGCGCGAGGCTTCGCCGCGGTGTTTGTGCCGTCTCCCGAAGCGCAGGCCGCCTACCCGTTCGATTACGAGTTCTCTGTCATTTATCGCTTCGAGCCTCTCGGGCTGTCGTGCGAGTTTCAGTTGAAAAACTTCGGCGACCAGCCCGTGCCTTGGTCCGCCGGTCACCACTTCTATTTCACCCTGCCGTGGAGCGATGGCGTGAGCCGTCAAGATTACCTCATCCGCCTGCCGGCGACCGAACGTTGGAAGCAGGACGCGTCGGGCCAGCTTGTGCCCGCCCCGACGCTCAAGTTGCACGAGAGCCTGACCCACCCCGATCTCCCGGACACGATTCACACCGGACTGAAACGCAATGAGGTCGTCTTCGGTGAGAACGGCCGACCTGGAGACGTGATCCTCAAGATCGGCACCGCCAAGGTCCCGCCTCCAGACTACGCCATCGTCACCTGGAGCCCCGATGCAATCGCCCCGTTTTATTGCGTGGAACCATGGATGGGCCCGCCCAACGCGGCGGAACATCGGCGCGGCCTCGAATTTGTCGCACCGGGGCAGACGAGCCGGTTTGTGGTCTCGCTCGCGGTGAAATAAACACCTGGGTGGACAACCCCTGTGCGCCCACTACGGTGCGCCTTCCTGCCCTGCCTTCACCATGACTGAACTCCTCCCAATCTTCGCCTTCCTGCCAGACATCGGCGGCGGCGAGATGTTAATGGTGATGTTTGTCGTCCTGTTACTTTTCGGACCGGACAAGCTTCCGCATCTCGCCAAAGGCATCGGCAAATCGTTGCGCGAGTTCAAACGCGCGGCCAGCCAGGTCGAGCGGGAGATCAAGCAGGCGATCGACGAGGTGCCCGACACGCCGATCGACAATCCCTTCGCTCGCAAACCCACGCCCCTCTCGCAGCCGACGCTGACGCAGCCCACCTCGACCACGACCGCCATCGCGCCGACTCCGCCACCGTCCGCGACCGCCGAAGGTCCTACGCTCGGCAGCCAAACGCCGAAGCCCGAACCGCCCGCCTCGCCTGCGCCCGGCCCCACGCTGCCACCCAATCCGCCGCCGGCCGCGTGAGCACCGCGAGCGAGATCGACGATGAGCCCGTGCCGTTGCCGATCAACGGCGAGCTGGATCTTCACACGTTTCGACCGGCCGATCTCGGCGAGTTGATTCCCGCGTGGCTCGATGAGTGCCACACGCGCGGATTTCACGAAGTGCACATCATTCACGGCAAAGGCACGGGCACGCTGCGCACCACCGTGCACGCGCTGCTCGCACGTTCGCCGCGCGTGGCCGGGTTTCGCCTCGGCGACGAGCACACCGGCTCCTGGGGCGCCACACTCGTGACCTTGCGCCGATGAAAAGCGGCCTGCTTCGCGCCTGGGTGCGGCTCACGTCGTGCCTCTGTCTGGCTTGGGTCGCGGCCGTGTGCGGATCGACTCGAGACCCAGAGCGCGCGCCGGTGCTGCTCATTTCGCTCGATGGATTCCGGTGGGACTACACCCGGCTTCACCCCGCGGCGACTCCGCACCTGCGCGAACTCATGCGCACGGGCGTGGCGGCAGAAGCGCTGGTTCCCGTTTATCCGACCAACACGTTTCCCAATCACTACTCGATCGTCACGGGACTTTATCCTTCAAGCCACGGCATCGTGAACAACCGGATGTTCGATCCCGAGCGGGGCTCGGTCTTCGTCTACAATCAGGCCGCGTCGGCAGGCGACGGACGCTGGTGGGGCGGCGAACCGATCTGGGTGACAGCGGCGAAACAAGGGCGCGCCAGCGCGTGCTCGTTTTGGCCGGGCAGCGAAGCACAGATCGCCGGTCACCGGCCGACCTTTTGGCAGCGCTACAACTACTCCATTCCCTTCGAAGAGCGCCTGGCGGAACTGCTCGGCTGGCTCGCGCTGCCGCCCGACCGCCGGCCCGTGGTGATCACCTTCTACCTCGAGGAGACCAACTCCTTCGGGCACCGCTACGGTCCCGACGCACCAGAGACGATCCGTGCTATCCAACTCTTGGATACGCGAGTGGGCCAGATTGTCGAAGCGGCCCGGGCGGCCGGCCACGCGTTGAACATCGTTGTGGTTTCTGATCATGGCATGACCCCCTCCACCCCGGACCGCGTGCTGATCCTCGACGACTATGTCGATCTCGACACGGTCCAGGTCGATTTCGACGAAACGGCCGTGGGTCTGCGTCCCGCGCCGGGCCACACGGTCGACGAGATCATGACTTCGCTGGCCCGGCTCCCGCGCGGTGCGAACGCTTATCGCGCGAGCGACTTGCCCGCACATTTCCACCTCGACGCCACGCATCCGCGCGTGCCTCCGGTGTGGATCGTCCCGGATGAAGGCTGGCACGTCGTGCGGGGCTCGTGGTGGCGCCAGTTTCGCGCGACCCTGTATCGCGGACAACACGGCTACGATCCGGCGCTGCCGTCGATGCGCGGAATCCTGGTCGCAAATGGGCCGGCCTTTCGCGACGACGGCGCAGTGCTGCCGGCCGTGGAGAACATCCACGTCTACAATGCCCTCTGCGCGGCCGCCGGATTGTATCCAGCTTTCAATGACGGCGACGACCGCCTGGTGCGCGGCATGCTGCGGGACTGAGCGGCGGTCAGCGGGCGCGCGCCCGCGGTTTTTTTCGGCGGCGTGTAACTTTTGGCGGGGTCGCCGTGTATTGCAGGCAACCAGCAATCGCACCACCTGAAATCGAATCCCTCCACTGCCATGAAATCCGTCACCTTCGCCACTCGCGCCACCGCCATCGCCACGGCCGCTTTTGCGGTCGGCCTCATCTTCAACGTCGCCGCCGGCGCCTTGTTCATCGTTGCCGTCAGCGCCTTCATGACGCTCACCGTCGTCCGCGACTACGCGCGTCCGGCGCGCCGCTGGCAGCCCAAGGTCACCGCGGCCCGTCGTTCTCCGCAGCGCCTGCGCCTTGCGGCTTGAGTCCCTCGCGTCTTTGCGCTCCCAAATTCAGGCCACATCCACTCTGTTTCTTCCGCTCTTCCGCTATGAACTCGATGCACGAAATCGACTACAAGATCCACGGTGACGACATGCAGTTCGTGGAGGTCGAGCTCGATTCGACCGAGGCGGTCGTCGCCGAAGCCGGCGGCATGATGTTCATGGAAGACGGGATCGCGATGGAGACGATCTTCGGCGACGGCTCGCAGCGAAGCTCCGGCCTGATGGGCGCGCTGCTCGGCGCGGGCAAGCGTCTGCTTACGGGCGAGTCGCTGTTCATGACCGTGTTTCAAAACCAGAGCATGGGGAAAAAGCGCGTGGCGTTCGGAGCGCCTTACCCCGGGAAAATCATTCCCGTGCACCTCGCCGAGCTGGGCGGAGAATTCATCACGCAGAAAGACTCGTTTCTTTGCGCGGCGAAGGGCGTGAGCATCGGCATCGCGTTTCAGAAGCGGATCGGCGCGGGTCTGTTTGGTGGCGAAGGCTTCATCATGCAGCGTCTGACTGGAGACGGCTGGGCCTTCATCCACGCAGGCGGCACACTCTACGAGCGGGTGCTGGCGCCCGGCGAATCCCTCCGGGTCGACACAGGTTGCATTGTCGGTTTTCAGCCCTCCATCGACTACGACATCCAATTGGTGGGCGGCATCAAAACCGCGCTTTTCGGCGGCGAAGGTCTGTTTTTTGCGACCTTGCGGGGCCCGGGGAAAGTCTGGCTGCAATCGCTGCCATTCTCGCGGCTTGCGGGCCGGATCATCGCGGCCGCGCCGCAAACCGGTCGTGGTGGTCGCGAAGAAGGCTCGCTCTTGGGCGGGCTCGGTCGAGTGCTCGACGGCGATAATCGCTAGTGGGGCTGCCGTTCGCCGGCCGTTCCTCGGGAGATTGCCGTCCACCCGCTCCGGGTGCCGCTGATAACGCGGAAGATTGTATTTAGCCGCAGCTTTCGTAGCCTCCGCTCCGATGAAAACTTACCTCACTTACGGTCTCGGAATCGCTGCCGCTGGTTTTCTCCTCAACCTCATCTTGTTTTTCACGAACTTCCACACGGACGTGGAGAAGTTCAGCAAGGCCGGCACGATCGCGTCCCTCTTGGGCCTGGTGATTTCCATCGTCGGCATCGTGCTGGGCACGAAGGCGCGTCGAGCCGAAGTGCCGCCGTCAGAGAATTTTGGATACGGCCGCGCGCTCGGAGCCGGCGTCATGATCTCGCTCGTCTCCGCCGTTGCCGGCGTGGCGTTGCACCTTATCTACACCAACGTGATCAATCCGGGCTTCAACGAACTCACCGTCCAATCGCAAGTCGCCGCGTGGGAAGCCGCCGGGA
>JAEYQF010000116.1 GCA_023410155.1 Verrucomicrobiota bacterium
GAAAATAGGGACTCGCTCCGAATCCGCCAAGTCCGTTGCGAAGTTTTTTGACCGGAGCGCCCTACTCGATCCGGCCTTCGTCGAAATCGATCAGGTCGGGCACGCTCAGGATCTGTTCTTCGCGGTCGGCACAGCCCATCTTGGTGAGCGCCTCCCGGAGAAACTCGCGGCCCGCCGGCGTCATGCCTTTCTGCACCAGATCGCGGTTCCACTTCGCCGCGCGCACGTCGGCGGGAAACAGCGCCTGCAACCGGCGGTCGCGCTCCGCCTCGTCCGCGGCGGCTTCCATGCACTCATGCACGATCTTCTCCACCGCCGCCGGATCGACGCCGAGATGCAAACACAGGAAACGATCGAGCCCGCGTTTGTAGTTCTTCGCGTAGCTCGCCGGCAACGCGCCATGCGTTTTCACGTAGGCGCATTTCGCGAGAAATCGCGGCAAATACAGCAGGCCCGTCGGCGCGTGCGGCAGATACGGTGAGGGAAGACACGTGAGCACTTCCCCGGTGGAGCCGGGGATGGGTTTGGAAGCGGCCATGCGCCGCCAGCGTGCGACAGTTTCCCCGCCGCATGCAATCCCGGCACACGGCCGTCGCCAGTCACTGGCTGACGAGGCGCTGGAAGTTCACGTCGGAGCCAAACACCCCGAGCACTTGTCCCGTCTCGTCGCGCAGGGCCATGGCAATGGTGAAGCAGAAATCGCCGGTCGCCGTGGAGCGGTAAACGTCCGTCGGGCACGCGCCGCTGTGATCGAGCGCCGCGCGATACCAAGGGCGGTCCGACCAATCGCGCCCAAAACCGGCCGGGTCGCGGGTGATCGAGTCTTCGCGCAGGCCGAGATTGTCCACGATCTGCCGGCCGCGTGCGTCGGTGAGATACGCCAGCTCGAAATGCGGATGCGCCCGCAGCCAGCGCCCGATCGCGTCTTCCAGGCGCGTGCGATCGTCGAAGTCGCGCGCGAGCTTCGGCACGAAGCTCTCCACCGCCATGCGAGCCGACGTGTGAGCCTCGAAGCGGAATGTGCCCACCGCCAGCAGGAGCGACTCGGTGAGCCGGTTGACGTGGTCACCCATCGCATGCACCGAGGCCGCGCTGGCCAGCTGCGCTTCCGCCGAGGACGCGACGCCGCGAACCTGCTCCTTCATCGCCTGCACGGTGCGGGTGTCGCTGTCCGGCGCGTCTTCCCTGACACTCGTGACGGCTTCCACCCGAGCCACGCTGCCGGCGATCTCATCCATGCGCTCATCGATGAGCCGCGTCGCCTGGCCGGTGCCTTCGGCGAGACGTTTCACCTCGGCGACGACGACGGCGAACGCGGCCCCCTGGGCTCCGGCGCGGGCGGCCTCGATGGCCGCGTTGAAGGACAGAAGCCGCGTGTGATCCGCGATCCGCTCCACCGTGCCCAGTGCCTCCTGCATCTGTCCGGAGGAACTGCGCAATTCCACGACCGCGCGATCGAGGTCATGGGCGAGCGCTTCCATCATGCTCGCAATCAGCGCGGTGCTGTTGGCCTGCTTCTGCGCTTGCTCCTCCATCGAACCTGCCAGCGTAGCCAGGCGCGGGCCGAGGGCGGCGAGTTGCACCGCCGACTTGGCGATCTGGCTTAGTTGGGCGGCCGGGTCGGGCTTTGGAGCCGTGGGCACGGCGCGTGACGATTTGAACGTTCCCATGGGGGCCCGGGAGTCGACCCGGCCGGAACGTGCGGCCCTCGTAGCGAAGAAGGACATGCCCCTCCTTTAGCAAGACTCATGCACAGCCCGCCCCAGCCCGCGGTGTTTCCCATCCAGTTCGAGGTCAGGCGTATCCTGATTTAGGTGACGCGGCTCGGAACGCCTCCCATGTTTGCCAGTCCGTGGCGCCCGCTTTACTGCTTCTTCGCTCCTGCATGCACCTGTCCCGCTCATTCCGGCCGGCCTTCTCGCTCAGCTTGGGGTTAGCCCTGCTCGGCGCGCCCGCGTTTTCCGCTCCACCCGTGCCGCCCGTAGGACGGTCGTCGTCGCAGCTTTATGAGGAGTTCTGCGCCGCCTGCCACGGCCTGCGCATGGAAGGCGGCAAAGGCCCCAATCTCGTCGACACCACCTGGAAACACGGCAGCGACGAAGCGAGCATTCTCCGCGTGATCCTCGAAGGGGTGCCCGGCACGGAGATGCCCGGGTTTTTCGCGGCGATCACACCGGCGGAAGGCCGCGGCATGATCGCCTTCATGCGCGAGATGGTCACGCGCGCCAAGGATCCAGCGCTGAACCAGTCCGCCGCGCTCCCTTCCGGGCGGCAACAAAGCCAAGCACACCGTTATCGTTTCGAGACGATCGCGGAAGGCTTCGATGTGCCATGGTCCTTCGTGTTTCTGCCTGATGGTCGCATGCTCGTCACGGAACGTCCCGGACGGCTCCGCCTGATCGCCGAAGGCAAACTCCACCCCGACCCCATCGCTGGACTGCCGTTCGTGGTGCCACACGACGAAGGCGGCCTGATGTCGATGGCGCTCGATCCTGACTATGCGGATAACGGCTGGATCTACCTGTCCTTCGCCGATCCCGGCGAAGAACCGCACATCGACACCACCACGGCGATGACGAAGATCATCCGCGGGCGGCTGTGCGAACACGCCTTCGTCGATCAGGAAACCGTCTTCGGCATCCCCCGCGAACACTACCAGAAAGGCTTCGTCGGTTATGGCTGCCGCCTGCTCTTCGACGGCGCCTATCTCTTCTTCACTGTAGGGGATCGGTGGATACCACGGGATGCGCAGGATCTCACGAAGCCCAATGGCAAGGTTCACCGCATCTTCCGCGACGGCTCGGTGCCGCCCGACAATCCGTTCGCGCACCAGCCCGGCGCCTTCGCCTCGATCTGGAGCTACGGCAACCGCAACCCCCAGGGTCTGGCCCTCGACCCCCGCACCGGCGCGCTCTGGGAAACCGAGCACGGCGCTCGCGGCGGCGATGAACTCAACCTCATCCTCGCCGGCGCGAACTACGGCTGGCCGCTCGTCACCCACGGCATCAACTACGACGGCACGCCCATCAGCGAACACACCGAATTGCCCGGCCTCGAGCCGCCGGTGATTCACTGGACGCCCTCCATCGCCGCGAGTCCGATTTCCTTCTATCTCGGCGACCGTTTCCCACGGTGGAAAAACAACCTGTTCCTCGGCTCCCTCGCGCAGCAGAAGTTCATCCGCTTCGAGGTGAATGAAAACAACCAGATCACGCACCAGGAGGAACTCTTCAAGGGACTCGGCCGCGTGCGCGATATCAAGACCGGTCCGGACGGGCTCCTCTATCTCTCGCTCGAAAACGTCGGCTCGCCCGGCCGCCTCGTGCGTCTGGTGCCCGACGAAGATTGAGCCCGCACTGGTTGCGAGGTGGAGCCCGGCATCCTCGCCGGGCGTGCTCGAAAATCTTCCGCCGAAGCACGCCTACGCGCACCGAACCAACCCGCCGGGACGGCGGGGTTCCACCTTGAGCCGCTTCACCGCGAAGCGGAGTTCGGTTCTTTCCGCCCCGACTTACTTTGCTCCGGCGAGGATGCGGTAAAAAGTCTTCGGCGTTTCCGGAGTGGGAGGATGCGGCACGACCTTCCAGAACTTCGGCACGGTCGCGTCCCAGTTCTCCACGAGCGCCTTCGCATGCGGGCTGCCAGTGAGCTGCGCGTGCTTCGCGACGAGTTCGCGCAGCGCGGAGATCTCATCGATGTCCGCGAGACGCTCCAGCCCGATCATCTGCGGATTGATGCGCGCGGCCGCGACATCGCGTTCGTCGTAGATGAACGCGAGACCGCCCGACATGCCGGCGCCGAAGTTGCGGCCAACGCGGCCGAGGATCACCACGACGCCGCCCGTCATGTATTCGCAGCCATGGTCACCCACGCCTTCGATCACGGCGGTCGCGCCGGAGTTGCGCACGGCGAAACGCTCGCCGGCCTGACCCGCGCCAAAGAACGCACCGCCCGTGGCCCCGTAGAGGCACGTGTTGCCGACGATTGAGTTCAGGTGCCAGGCGTATCCAACTTTTGAGGACGGGCGGACGATGATCTCGCCACCGTTGATGCCCTTGCCCACGTAGTCGTTGGCTTCGCCATTGAGCGTGAGGCGCACGCCGTTGGTGAGGAATGCGCCAAACGACTGCCCCGCGCTGCCGTTGAACGTAAGATCGATCGTGCCCGGCGGCAGGCCTTCGTTGCCGCGCGTATAGGCGATCTGGCCTGCCAGCGCCGTGCCGATGTCACGGTTCACGTTGGTGATGTTATAGCGCGCCACGAGGCGTGACGATTCGCCGAGGATGACGTCGCGCGCTTCCTGGAGAATCGCCTCGTCGAGCGAACCTTCGCCGCCAAAACGCTCGTTGCGCTCGCGCGTGTGGATGCGGTCGGTCTCGCCCGACGGATCGGGGTCGTGGAGAAGCCCGGACAGGTCGACGAGCTTCGACTTCGGATTCGACGGATCGTCGATCTGCTCGAGCAGATCCACGCGGCCGACGATCTCGTTGAGCGTGCGCGCGCCGAGCTTGGCGAGGTAGTGGCGCACATCTTCGGCGACGGCGTTGAAGTAGTTGATGATGTTCTCGGGCTTGCCGCGGAACTTCGCGCGCAGGTCTTCGCGCTGCGTGGCGACGCCGACCGGACAGGTGTTGAGATGGCAGACGCGGAACATCGCGCAGCCTGCCGCGATGAGCGCGGCGGTGCCGAAGTTGAACTCCTCGGCGCCGAGCAGCGCAGCGATCACGATGTCGCGACCGGTCTTCATGCCGCCGTCCGTGCGGAGCACGATGCGGTTGCGAAGTCCGTTCATCATCAGCACCTGGTGCGCTTCGGCGACGCCGATCTCCCACGCGGAACCCGCGTTCTTGATCGAGGCGAGCGGCGACGCGCCGGTGCCGCCTTCATGACCGGAAACGAGCACGACGTCGGCGTAGGCTTTGGCGACGCCGGCAGCGATCGTCCCGACGCCGGAGCACGAGACGAGCTTCACGCAGACCTTCGCGCGCGGATTCACTTCCTTCAGGTCGAAGATGAGCTGCGCGAGATCCTCGATGGAGTAGATGTCGTGGTGCGGGGGCGGCGAGATGAGCGTCACGCCCGGCACGCTGTAGCGCAGCGTGGCGATGAGCGGCGAAACCTTGTGGCCGGGCAACTGGCCGCCCTCGCCGGGCTTCGCGCCCTGCGCCATCTTGATCTCGATTTCCTTTGCGGACGAGAGATACGCGGGCGTCACGCCGAAGCGGCCCGACGCGACCTGCTTGATCGCGGAGTTCGCGTTGTCGCCGTTCTCGCGGACGTTGAAGCGATCGGGATCTTCGCCGCCTTCGCCGGAGTTGGATTTGCCGCCGATGCGGTTCATCGCGATCGCGAGCGCCTCGTGGGCCTCGGGCGAAAGCGCACCCATCGACATGCCGGCGGTGGTGAAGCGACGCCGAATGTCCTCGATGCCTTCGACTTCGTCGAGCGGCACTTCGGCGCGCGTGCCAAATTTGATCTTCAACAGATCCTTGATCGCGAGCGGCTGGTGATCGTCGGAGTGCGCCTTCCACTCCTGATATGTTTCCGGGGTGCCGGCGCGGACGAACTTGTTCATCGCGGAGACGACCTTCGGGTTCCAGCCGTGGAACTCGCCGTCACCCTTCTTGTTCACGCGATAATAACCCTCATTCGCCAATGTGAGCGCAGTCGCCTGCCCCACCGCATCGGGGTCGGCGGAATCAAGCGCGGGGAACGCCTTCGCGTGGCGGCGCAGGGTTTCGTCTCCAATTTCTGGATACCCGATGCCACCGATCGGCGACGGCGTGCCGAAGAAGCACTCCTCAATCACCGGCTTCCCGATGCCGAGAGCCTCGAAGAGCTGCGCGCCCCGGTAGCTGTAGAGCGTGCTGATGCCCATCTTCGCCATGATCTTCAGCAGACCGGCGTTGATGGTGTTCTGGTAATTCGTGCGCGCGACGGCCGCTTCGACCGGCCTGGAGGTCTTGCCGGAGGTGGCAAGTTCGCCGACGAGTTGGAGCGCGAGCCACGGATTGACCGCGTTGCAGCCGAAGCCGAGGAGGGTTGCGACGTGGTGAACATCGCGTGCTTCACCAGTCTCCGCGACGAGATCGCAGCGGAGGCGCAGACCTTTGCGCACGAGGTGCTGGTGCACCGCGCCCACCGCGAGCAGCATGGGGATGCCGGCTTTCTCGCGCGAAACACCACGATCGGAGAGCACGATGACTTTCGCGCCATCGTTTTCCACGGCGGCCTGCGCCCGGGCGGCGAGCGCCTTCACGGCGGGCTCGAGAGCGGCGCTGCCCTTGGTGGCGTCAAACAAGGCGTCGAGCCGCACCACGCGGCCTTTCACCGGCGGCGCGTCGAAGAGCGCGGCGAGCTCGCGATCGAGCAGCACGGGCGATTTCAATTCCACGATTCCGGTCGTCTCGGGAAACTCCTCGAAGAGGCTCAGGCGTCCACCGAGATACATCGTGAGCGCCATGACGGCCTTCTCACGGATGGAATCGATCGGCGGATTCGTGACCTGCGCAAAGAGCTGCTTGAAATAAGAGTAGAGCAACCGCGGCCGGCGCGAGAGCACGGCGAGCGGCGTGTCGTCGCCCATCGAACCAGTGGGCTCGAGTCCTTCCGCGAGTGGCGTGAGGATCAGCTCGAGTTCGTCGAGATCGTAACCGAAGGAAAGCTGCGCGCTCAGAGCGGAGGGTTGAGAGTCCGAACCGTTGGGGCCGGTCGAGGGCGTCGCGTGCTCGGCGGCGAACTTCTGGAGGTTGAGCAGATGCTCTTCGCACCAGCTCTTGAAGCGCGGGTCGGCCGTGACGCTCGCCTTGATCTCCTCGTCGGTGAAAAACTTTTTCTGCTGGAGATCGATCGCGATCATGCGCCCGGGGCCGAGGCGGCCAGACTGCACGACCTTCCCGGGAAAGTCGAAGACGAGGCCCGCTTCACTCGCGAGCATCACGTAACCGTCGTCGAACACCTTGTAGCGCGCGGGCCGGAGGCCGTTGCGATCGAGCGAGGCGGCGATGACTTTGCCGTCGGTCATGACCATCGCAGCGGGGCCGTCCCACGGCTCCATCATGCAAGAGTGATAGCGGAAAAATGCCTTCACCTCGGGCGACATCTCCGGGTCGTTTTCCCACGCGGGCGGCATCATCATCATCGCCGCGTGCACGAGCGGGCGACCGCCGAGCGTGATGAGCTGAAGCGCATTGTCGAAGGAAGCGGAGTCGCTGCCGCCCTGTTGCACGAGCGGCCGCAGGTCGTTGAAACGGTCGCCCCACACGCCGTGCGCGGCGCTGTTCTCTCGCGCGCGCATCAGGTTCCGGTTGCCGCGGATCGTGTTGATCTCGCCGTTGTGCGCCATCATCCGAAACGGATGCGCGAGATGCCACGTGGGAAACGTGTTCGTGGAGTAGCGCTGGTGGAAAAGCGCGAAGGCGCTCTTGAACTTCGGCGACTTGAGATCGAGGAAAAGCTTCCGGATCTGCAGTGGCGTCACGAGGCCCTTGTAGACGATCGTGCGCGACGAGAATGAGCAGATATAGAAACCCTCGATCGCGGCTTCGAGCACCTTCCGCTCGGCGGTTTTTTGGGCGAGGAAAAGCTTACGCTCAAACTCATCGTCGCTGATCTCGTCGGTGCGGGCGACGAGCGCCTGCACGATCGTGGGGCGTGTATCCAGCGCCTTGCGACCGAGACAGGAATCGTCGGTCGGCACCTCGCGCCAGGCGAGAAACGCCAGGCCCTCGGCCTTCACGGCTTTTTCCACGATCTTTTTGCAGTGCGCCGACGCGTAGTCGTCGCCGCGCGGAAGGAAGATCATGCCCGCGCCGAGATCCTCGTCTTTGAAAAGCCGTTTCTTCTTCGTCTGGAGAAAATCGCGAAACAGTTCGTAAGGGATCTCCGTGAGGATGCCGGCGCCGTCACCGGTCACGGCATCGGCGTCGATGGCGCCGCGGTGAGCGAGCGACTTGAGTGCAGCGACAGCTTTGTTGACGACCTCGTGGCTGCGTTCGCCGGAAATGCGGGCGATGAAACCGACTCCGCAGGCATCGTGTTCCTGGTCCGGATGGTAGAGCGGCGAGGGAAGGATCTTGGTCATGTGTGTGCGCACAAAAGCCCGCGAAAAAAGCAGACTCCGCCAGCGCAGGTCAATGGTCTGCACGAAGCGTGCCCTGGCGGCAGGGCGAAAGTGCAACGGAGAGATCACAGCGCCGCGCGTCGCGGGACATGCCAGTTGCAGGCGCGCAGCGACCCCGTTGCGGATCGAGTCGCACCACTCCGCGCTCCGATCCGAGCCCGGGTGCCGACCGGGTCGCGCCCATGTCTGGCTTGAGTCGCTCCCGAGTGCGCACCGACTCATGCCGCAGTGCGGTTCGACTTGCGCCACAGTGCGGCTCGACTCGGTCCCCGCTGCGCCCGGAGCCCGCGCTGCCACGCACTCAGGGCATTTGACACGTATTACGTTTCAAACTTTCGGGACGTGTTCTTAATCTAGCATTTCCAGAATGCTCCGAAGGCTAGTTTTGGCCGGAGTCGCGGTAGGTGAATTCGCCGATCTTCGGGGCGGTGGAGTCGGGGCCGACGAAGACTTCGAATTTCCCGGGCTCGGGTTTGAAGCTCATGTCGGCGTGGTGAAAAGCGAGGTCCTGCGGGCGCAGCGTGAACGTGATCTCGCGCGACTCGCCAGGTTTGAGCGTCACCCGCTCAAAGCCTTTCAACTCGCGCACGGGACGCGTCACTGACCCGGCGACGTCGCGGACGTAGAGTTGCACGATCTCGGCGCCTTCGACTTTGCCGGTGTTTTTCACGGTGACGCTCACGCGTTGCGGTGCGTCGGGCGCGAGGGTGGACGAAGCGACGCGGGCGTCGGAGTAGGCAAAGGTCGTATAGGAGAGCCCAAACCCGAAGGGGAATTGCGGCGTGTTGGGCACGTCGAGGTATTGCGACTTCCACTTGTCGGGGCCTTTCGCCGGGTCGAAGGGACGCCCCGTGGCGCGGTGGTTGTAGAAGATCGGCACCTGACCGAGGTTGCGCGGGAAAGTCATCGGGAGTTTGCCCGAAGGCGTGAAAGCGCCGCTCAACAAATCGACAATCGCGGGGCCGCCCATCGTGCCGGGCAGCCATGCCAGCAGGAGGGAATCGACGGAATCGAGCACGTTGGCGAGGGCGAGCGGACGGCCGGCGAAGAGCACGAGCACGAGGGGCTTGCCGGTTTTCTTCAGCTCGGCGAGGAGCTCGGCTTGCACGCCGGGAAGGTCGATCGACGAGCGGCTGGCCGCTTCGCCACTGAGAAACCAACCTTCGCCGAGCACGGCTACGACCACGTCAGACTTTTTCGCGGCAGCGATCGCGGCCGCAAAACCAGAGCGATCGTCGCCCATCGATTTCGCACCGAGCGCGTAGGTGACGCGGCCGGGATAGGCTTTCTCGAGCGCGGTGCGAACCGTGACGCCGTCCTCCTCGCGGCCGCGGGCGCGCCACTCACCGATGAGGTCGCGTTGCGTGTCAGCGAGTTGGCCAATGAGCGCGATCGTCGCATCCTTGCGCAGCGGGAGCGTGGAGCGCTCGTTTTTCAGGAGCACGGCGGATTTGCGCGCGAGATCGCGGGAGGCTTCCAGATGCTCGGGGCGGAGCATGGCTTTCTTCTCCCGTTCTTCGCTGGAGCCGCGATACGGGTCGTCGAAGAGACCGAGGCGGGCCTTCGCGAGAAGGATGGCCGTCACGGCTTCGTCGAGTCGCGACATCGACACGGCACCGGATTTCACCAGCGCGGGAAGATGCGGCAGGTAGAGGCGGCTCTCCATGTCCATATCGACGCCTGCGTTGAACGCGATGCGCGCGGCTTCGACTTCGTCGGCGGCAATACCGTGCGGAAGAAGTTCGCGGATGGACGTCCAGTCGGAGACGACGAAGCCGTTGAAGCCCCACTCTTTTCGCAGCACGTTGGTGAAAAGGAATTTGTTAGCGGAGGCGGGCACGCCGTTGAGGTCGTTGAACGCGGCCATGAAGGTGCCGACGCCTGCCTCGAGCGCGGCCTGAAACGGAGGAAAATAGATGTCGCGCAACACGATCTCGGGGACATCCGTCGTGTGGTAATCGCGGCCGGCCTGCGCGGCGCCGTAGGCGGCGAAATGTTTCGCGCAGGCGAGGAGCGACTCAGGGTGCGCGAGGTCGTCGCCTTGAAAACCACGGACGCGCGCGCGAGCGATCGCGCTGCCGAGATACGGATCTTCGCCGGAGCCTTCCATGACGCGTCCCCAGCGCGGATCGCGGGCGATGTCGACCATCGGCGCGAAGGTCCAATGGATCCCGGCGGCGGATGCTTCGATCGCGGCGATGCGCTCAGATTTCTCGATCGCAGCGAGATCCCACGAGGCGGCCTGCGCCAGGTTGATGGGAAAGATCGTCTGGTAGCCGTGGATGACGTCGTAGCCGAAGATCAGCGGGATTTTCAGGCGCGTCTGCTCGACGGCGATTCTCTGGTAGTGGCGGGTCTGCTCGACGCCGATCGCATTCAGGATGCTGCCGACGCGGCCGGCGGCGATTTCCGCCTCGACGTTGCGCCGGGTGGCAGGACCGGTCTCGGCGCCGGGCGCGGAGTATTGGACGAGCTGGCCGATTTTTTCCTCGATCGTCATCTCGGCGAGCAAGGACGCGACTCGTTGCTGGAGCGCGGCTTCGTCATATTTTCCGGATACAAGAGTGGCGGCTGAGAAAAACGTGAGCACGGCGGCAGCGAAACGGGGATTCATGGCGCAAACGAATTTAGGGGACGGACACAGACAGGAACGAAGCCGTGAAGCACAAGAAGGTGGCGGGGGCGAAAGATGCAACCGACCGCGGGAAATCGCAGTGGCGGCGCTGCTAGAGCCGAGGAGAGCGGCTGAAAAAAGCGCATCGGAGAACTTCCGGGTTGTTCCGCCGGAAAGAGTGCGGGACGCTCCCCCGTCTCTTTAATCCATGAACAACTACGTCGCCGAAGTGCTCGACATCGTGGCGCGCCGCAATGCCGGCGAGCCGGAATTTCTCCAAGCTGCGCACGAAGTGCTGGAATCGCTCACGCCCGTGATCGACCGGCACAAGAAGTATCGGGATGGCCGCATCCTCGAGCGCGTCGTCGAGCCGGAGCGCCAGATCGTGTTTCGCGTGGCGTGGCAGGACGACCTCGGACGCGTGCAGGTGAACCGCGGTTTTCGCGTGCAGTTCAACAGCGCGATCGGGCCCTACAAGGGCGGCCTGCGCTTTCACCCGAGCGTGAATCTCGGCATCCTGAAGTTCCTCGGCTTCGAGCAGATCTTCAAGAACGCCCTCACCACGCTGCCCATGGGCGGCGGCAAGGGCGGGTCGGATTTCGATCCGAAGGGCAAATCCGACACGGAAGTGATGCGCTTCTGCCAGAGCTTCATGAACGAGCTCTATCGTCACATCGGACCGAATACGGACGTGCCGGCGGGTGACATCGGCGTCGGTGCGCGCGAAGTCGGGTATTTGTTTGGTCAATACAAGCGCATCGCCAACGAGTTCACGGGCGTGTTCACGGGCAAGGGCCTCAAATGGGGCGGCTCGCTGATCCGCCCGGAGGCCACGGGCTACGGCGCGGTCTATTTCGCCGAGGAAATGCTGAAGACCCGCGGGGACTCCCTGGCGGGCAAGGTTTGCGCCGTCTCCGGCTCCGGCAACGTCGCGCAGTTCACGGTCGAGAAGCTCCTCCAGCTGGGCGCGAAGCCGGTGACGCTCTCCGATTCCGACGGCAGCATCCACGATCCGGCGGGTTTCACCCCGGAAAAACTCGCCTGGACCATGCAGCTCAAGAACCAGCGCCGCGGCCGCATCAAGGAATACACCGAGAAATTTGGCGGGACGTATCTCGCCGGACAGCGCCCCTGGTCGGTGCCATGCGATTGCGCCTTCCCAAGCGCGACGCAGAACGAGATCGATGGCGAAGACGCGAAGACGTTGTTGAAGAACGGCTGTCAGCTCGTGTCCGAAGGCGCGAACATGCCCTCAACCCCGGAGGCGGTGCACGCGTATCTGGCCGCGGGCATTCTCTACGGCCCGGGCAAGGCGGCCAACGCGGGCGGCGTCGCGACCTCCGGACTCGAGATGTCCCAGAATTCCATGCGTCTGAGCTGGTCTCGCGAGGAAGTCGATCAGCGCCTGCATCGCATCATGATCAACATCCACGAGAACTGTCGCGCCACTGCCGCCGACTACGGCGCGCCAGGCAACTACGTGCTCGGCGCCAACATCGCCGGATTCGTGA
>JAEYQF010000122.1 GCA_023410155.1 Verrucomicrobiota bacterium
CGGGCGAGGAGTTTACCGCTGAATCTTTTTGGTGCGCACGGAGCGCCGGATCGACGAAGCCGCCCTTTTTGAAACTCATCCACCAACCGTTCTTCAGCTTTGTGAACTCCTGAACCGTGCCCGGCGCCATCATCACTTTGCCATGGTTGTGATTGCTGATCGTGGTGTAGGTGACGCGGGTCGCGTCCGCCGAGGATTCGGTCGGCGTGTCGATCTCCACCTGGGCCTCGAGTTGAAGGCTAGAGTTGAAATGGCCCTGAGCACCAGTCGAGTTGATCGTCGAACGGGAGGTGATGGCGGTCTTATGAGAGATGTTATACCGGCGCGGGCCGAGACCGAAGTCGGGTCGCGTGACGCCCTGAGGCGAGTCGCGCAATGGAACGGCGCCTAGATCCAAGGACGTGCCTGCGATCAAAGACAGATTTCGAACTTCGGGTCGATGACCCCGGAGCTTCAACGCGAGCTTCACTTCTCCTTCTCCGGGCCACTCGATGGTAGCCGGAGTAACTCCGAATTGTTTTCCATCGAGAGTGATTTTCGCGCCTTGGGGAACCGAATCGACCCGCAGCACCGGCGGCTGGAACTCGTGGGCGAGCACGCTGGGTTGGTCACGGTTCAGCACCGCCTCGATCCGCTTGGGCTGATATCCGGGAAGCGAGGTTTCGAGCACCATCGGTCCTAACGGCATTTCCTTGAATTCCGCTGATCCTTTGCCCCTGTGCTTCACGCCGTAAGCGTCGGTGAGCACCCATTCGGCCGCCGCGGGCTTGATGTCCACCTCGAGTGCGGCGGTGAGCGCCAGCATCTCGGTGCGGGCGGCGATCGTGTCGCGATCCAGCGCGGATTGAGCGGCGGCGGCTTGTGCCGCGATCCGGGCCGCTTCGTCAAATTGCCGCACCGAGATCATGGCTTCCGCCTGAGCGCGCAGCACCTTGGCTTCATGGCGCGCCTGTTGTGATTCGAGCCACTCGCTGAAAGACGTCTGGGCCGCGATTTCCGCCCGCAGGCGGGCCAGTTCCGGTCCCGAACTTCCTTTGGCCAGATTGCGTTCTTCGCTGCGCAGCTCGGCCAGTCGGCGTTCGGCTTTTCGCACCTCCTGTTCGAACGCTTCCCAGGCGATCCGAAGGTTGACGAGTTGCGCACTCGTCTGTCCGAGCACTTTTTCCAAACGCTCCTGTTCGGCCTTGGCCGCCGCGGCTACGCGTGCCTTTTCCTCCTCTTCGGTCTTTCGTTTCGCTTCGGCGGCGAGGCGGGCCTCTTCCGCCTTGCGCTCCTGCTCGGCTTTTTCGGCGGCGGCCTTGCGCTCCGCCTCGATTTTCATTTCGGCGGCAAGTCGGGCTTTCTCTGCGTTCTCGGCTCTCGTTTTTACCACCCACCAGCCGCCTGCGACGAGGGCGGCGACGGCGATGAGGGCGACGATCAGGAATTCTTTTCCGCCGCCGGATTTCGGCGTCTTCGTAGCGGGGGGCCCCGACATCGGAGACGTGGCACTCGAGGAGGACTCAACACCGGCGCCACCGACCCCGGCAACAGCCGAGGCGGCGGCAACATTGGAGCTGCGTTGCAGAACGGGAAGCGCGGAGGAGTCGCCCGCCAGGGTAAGGATTTCGAAGGCGGTGGTGATCTCTTCGAGCGATGCGCGGTATTTGGCTTTCAGCCCGGGCGTCGGGGCCTTGGCGATCTTGTCTTCGAGTTTGGCCCGCACTTCGAGGAAACGCGCCTCGAGTTGTTCGGGCGTGGCGGCGGAATCGAGTTCGAGCAGGCGGGCGGCTTCGGTGGGCGTCACGCGAATGATATGAGTTGAAGCTGAGAGCTAAGCTGTAGCGGTGCGGAAGGAGAACCACGAAGGAACGTGGATGAGCGCGAAGTGCGGAAGAGCACTCAGAGGCTGGCCCGGCGTTCTGGCGCTCATGCTTTGCCTTGGTTGAAGCGCTCGATCCAAGCGGCGAGCCAGCGCTGTTGTAGTTTCTGGGCCTCGGCGAGGCGGGGACGAAGCGCGGCGATCTGCTGAGAGAACTGACGCAGGCGTCCGATGCGCTGTTCGGCGGAGCGTTGCTGCTCGGCCTGGCGTTTGCGCTGCTCCTCGGAGTCGCGCTGGCGGAGCTGCTGGGTTTTCTCGACCGCGGCCTCGACCTGCGTCTGCACGGTGCGCTGGGCGCGCTGAAGCTCGGTGACGAAGGCGGTCTGCTGGTCACGGAAAACGTCGTGCAGCACCCGGCGCAGCTCCGTGGCCACGCCTTCGTGAAGTTTGTCCAACTCCTTGACGAGCGTGAGGCGTTCCCGCTTGCGGAAGCTCACATAGGTCCAGAGGAACCCGATGATCAGCATCGGGAGCATGATCGACGCAACGAGAGTGCGGGCTTCGCTGCCGGCTCCGGGCGAGCTGTCGCCGGTGAGTGTAGCCACGCCGCTGACGAGAGTGCCGGCGATCATGAGGCCCATTACCATCTGGCGGGCGTTGCCAAAGCGTGCGGCGAGGGTGGGCCGAGGTATCTCGCCCCTGTAGCGTAGTTCGGGGCGCGATGTGACGAGGGAGGCGGCCAACGCAGCTTCGTCGGGCAATTCCCACGCCAGCCGGTGACGAAGACCGGTGGCGCGCTCGAGAGCGCTTTCGGCGTCGCGAACCGAGCACTCAAACCCCTCGCGAATCTGGCGAAGGTCGGTGGCGAGCCGGGTTTGGGCGATGGTGTTCACGAGTTCGGCAAGCCGACGGCTGGCAGGGGCGGCGAGGGTCAGCTTGATGGCTGTTTCTCCGGTAGTCTGTTCGATGTCGTTCACCGTGAGAGCCAACGCGGCGTCGCGAAGGCGACGGGCGATTTCGCCGTCCGTTGTGAGCGACGCCTTCGCCTCGCGCTCGGCGGCTTTGAGCAAGCTCTCGCTCTCGTCGGCCAAGCGGGTGCGGATGGCCTCGCAGGTTTTACGGAGGTCGGTCGTTCCTGTTTCGGCGAGCAGACCTTCGCGGCCCAAGTGCAGGCGGTTGCTCAGTGAACGTTGAGCTTGGGCGAGTTCCTCGTCCATGAGCTGCAATGTGGTGTCGAGCTGACGCCACATTCGAACTTCGACCAAGTAGTGGCGCAGCTCGCTGCCGGGGGTGGTGAGGAGGGCGAGACGTTGGCGGAGCAGGTCGCTGCCGAGGCGAACGAGACCAAGACTGAGGGCGACGCGCCAACCCTTTTGCCAAGGGTCGAATGCAATGACGGGAGATGCGGGCGGAGCGTGTCTGGCGGACTCGGCGGGTGCCGCCGCCTGCACGAGTTGAAGCCCGGTCACGTGGTCGAGCACGAGTTGCACGGCCTGGCGTTGCTCCGGGGAAAGAACCGTATGCGGTTCGCCGACGAGGAACACCCAGTCCGTTTGATCGGCGAGGGCGGAGAGCAGGGCGGGTTTGTGCACCAGCGCTTCGAGGCTGTGTGGCACCAGCAGACAGAGGCCGTTGAGGTGAGAAGGGCCTTTGAGCTTGAGCCGGAGCGGTTCGAGGTTGGAGGAATCGTCGGGTTGCAGCGCGTGGTTTCTTTGCAGGGCGTCGACGAAACTGGAGGAGTCGTCGAATTCCTGCGTGCCGGCGCCGGTATCCAGAAAGAAACCACGTTCCTGCAGGAGGACCTCGCTGAAGCCGAGGCGGGAGGGGACGACTACTTTGCAGACGTTGTAATCTTGGCCGATGGTCTCCGACAGCAGACCGTGCAGCGCTTCCGGGCTGGCGGCGATGAGCGCGGCGCGCACAGGTGGAGCCAGGTCGCCGGCGAGTTGTGTCAGTTGTTCCTGGAACGGTGCGTGCGCGCGTCCGGCTTCAAGCTCGTGGGCGATGGATAGGGCGGACTCGGCCAAGGCGCGGCGGTGGCGGCTAATCTCGTCGCGTAAATCCATTAATCAGTCGAACAGGCCGAAGCGGAGGAGTTGAGTGGAGGAGGAGGACTAACCGACTCCGGCCCGATTCAACGGGCGTCCGTCGGTTCGTAAACTGAAATTCTCTGCGAGGGCTTTTTAGCCAAACGCTGACACGTTGATGGTGCAGAGGGTGGGCGACGGAAGGCGCCCGTGTCTTCTCGCGCGCAGATTGGATTTTGTCGGGTAACGCGACCGCCGCGTCACGTCGCTCCGAATGTCCGCAACCTGCAACAAGCGGGCAGGCGCGGAGACCTGACGTTACGTGCTGAAGCTTTCGTCGATCTCTTCGTTGGAGAAGACGGTTTGCACGTCGTCGAGCTCTTCGAGGGCGTCGTGGAGCTTGGCGAGGGTTTGCGCGACGTGCGGGTCGGTGACCGGGACGGTGGTCGTCGGGATATAGGCGATTTCGGCGCTGTCGGGTTTGAGCCCTTTTTGTTCGAGCGCGTGCGAGAGCTTATCGAAATTTTGGATACCGCAGCGGATTTCGAAGCCCTGCTCGCTGGTGATGACGTCGTCGGCGCCGGCTTCGAGCGCGATTTCCATGAGCGCGTCTTCGGTGGTTTGCTCCTTCGCGATGAGGAATTGGCCGGCGTGGAGGAATTGGAAGGCGACGGCGCCGGTGCTGGCGAGGTTGCCGCCCCAGCGGGAGAAGACGGAGCGAACGTCCTGGGCGGCGCGGGTTTTGTTGTCGGTGGTGACCTTTACCACGAACGCGACGCCGCCGGGGCCGTAGCCCTCGTAAGTGAGTTCTTCGAAGACGACGCCGGGAAGTTCGCCGGTGCCCTTTTTGATGGCGCGGTCGACGTTGTCGGCGGGCATGTTGGCGTCGCGGGCCTTGAGCAGGAGGGTGCGTAGGCGGGCGTTGCCGTTGGGGTCGCCGCCGCCGGCTTTCGCGGCGAGGGTGATGTCGCGCGAGAGGCGCGAGAAGACTTTGCCGCGCCGAGAGTCGGTGACGGCTTTCAGGCGTTTTACTTTGGACCACTTGTTATGGCCGGCCATTTTGAGCTGGGAGCTGAGAGGCTAGAGCTGAGAGCCAGAGGCCGGAGTCGGAGACAGCGGTGCTCTGGACTCTCGGCTCTTAGCTCTAGACTGCGTCATTTCTTCTTCTTCGGTGTGACGTTCTTCATCGGCTTGGCGAACGTGCCGGCGGTGGTGGCCGCGGCGGTGCCGGGACCCTGGGGACCGGGCTCGTCCTTCATGCGATTGATCACGAGCTGCTGGCCGATCGTGAAGAGGCCGTTGACCGTGGAGTAGAGCGCCAGGGCGCACGAGAAGTTGTAGCAGAACAGCGTGAAGATGTAGGGCATGAACTTCATGATCTTCATCTGCGCGTTATCCATCGACGGCGACGGCGTGAGGCGCATCTGGATCACCATCGTCGCGCCCATGAGCAGCGGGAGGATGTTGATCGGCAGACCGAAGACGTGCGCGATCGTATCGGGGGCGGAAAGATCGCTCGCCCACAGGAACGGCTGGAAGCGCAGCTCGGCCGTGCTTTGCAGCATCGAGAAGAAACCGATGAAGAACGGGATGGTGATGAGCACCGGCAAGCAGCCGCCGACAGGGTTCACCTTGTGCTTCTTGAACAGCTCCATCGTGGCCTGCTGGAGCTTCTGCGGGTTGTCTTTGAACTTTTCCCGGATGGCCTGCATCTCGGGCTGGATTTTCGCCATGCGCTTCGCGGACTTCGACGCGGCGAGCGTAAAGGGCACGAACACGATCTTGAGGAACAGCGTCGTCAGCACGATCGCCCAACCCCAGGCCCACGTGGCATTGGGGAACCAGCCGTGCACGGCCGACATGATCGTGATGAGCAGCTGGGCGAACCACTTGAAGAAGCCGAACTGCATTACGCGGTCTTCATCGGCCTTGAAGATGTCGCCGTTCGACAGGCGGCTGTATTCCTTCGGGCCGACATAGAAGTTCGCTCCGATCTTCGTCTCGCCGCCGGCTGGCAGGGCGCTGACATCGAACTGCGCGGCGGCGGAGATGCCGTAGGCGTTTTGATCGGTGTCGGGCAGGGAGGAGAAGAGTTTCACGCGGCGCGTGATGGTGCCGGCGGCAGGAGTATCGGGCGTGAGGATGGTGGAGAAGAACTGGTTGCCCACGGTAGCCCAGACCACGGGGCCCCCGCCGGTGAGCAGGGGGCGGGCATCGTGACCGCCGATGCCGAGGAATCCGCTGCTCGCCTCGAGTTCGCTGCGCGCGTTGAAATGCTGGTCGTCGCCATTGGAGTAGCCGGCCGTGAGTTTCAGGCCGAGATCGTGGGCATCGGTCGGTGCGGCGGTGCCGAGGCTCAGCGCCACGCGGGGCATCGCCAGCGGTTGATCGGCGAGATTGCGGAACGTCGTCTCGTGGCGCAGGCGGTAGGGATCCTGGCCCGCTTCGCCGCTGCGGAAGATCGTATAGCGACGCGTGACCTCGATGCGGTTGTCGAAGACGGCGCGGTAAACGACCTCCGTGGCGGACGACGAGACGAGCTCAAACGCGGTGCTGCGGTCCAGGCCCGGCAGGTCGACGAACGCAAGCATCGGGTCGGCGTGCAGCGCGTTGAAGACGAAGGGCTGAGCGTTGCCCTTCTCGGCGGCGTATTTCTTGATGGCGACGTCACGGATCGCGCCGCCGAAGTTGGTAAAATTGACCGCAATGAACTCGTTCTCGAGGGTAGTGACGTGAGCCTGCGCGGCGTCCTGCGAGACGGCGGCAAACGCCGTCGGCGGCACCTGCGCCGGAGTCACGCCCACCGGCTGAGCAGACTCGGGAAGCGTGGTCGAGCCGGGGGCTGTCGCGGGAGTCGCAGGTGCGGCCGGATGGGACGGCGCCAGCCGGCTGCCCAGCCACATGCTGACGATCGCGGCGATGATGAAAAAGATGCCGATGGCGGTGTTCTTCTTGTCCATGAAAAGAGAGAGGAGAAACGAGGGAAGCGGGGAGCGAACTACTAAGCCCGCCCGGAGGCAGGCGCGGAGCGGGGCACGCGGCTACAGATGAAGGAGGAGCGGCTCCGGTTCGGCGGCACCGGATCGAGACCGCCGGCGTGCAACGGGTTGCACTTCAGCAGGCGCACGAGCGCGAGCCAGACACCTACCACTGCGCCGTGTTCGCGAAGGGCCGTCGCCGCATAATGAGAACACGACGGGGCGAAACGGCACCCGAACGACGGTCCGAGAATCACCGGCACCGCAGGCGAAAGCGTTTTCTGGTAAACCCAGACCAGTGCGAGAAACACCCGCGCGGGCAATCCCCACACGAACGCGGCGATACGTATGGTCGCGGTCAGGGGCATGCGGTTCAGCGGGGAGCGGAGGAGGAGAGTTGGTGGCAGGCGTCGACGAACCGCCGCTCAATATCGGCGTAGTCGGTGCGGTTCATCGCATTGCGCGCGGAGAGAATCATGTCGAGGCCGGCGGGCACCAAGTCCTGATGAGCGCGGAAAACAGCGCGCAGACGCCGCTTGGCTTTGTTGCGCTGCACCGCGTTGCCCACCGCGGCCGCGGAGGCGACGACGCCGAGCCGGCGCACTTCAGGGCTCGGTTCGAGCCGGACCTTGGCACGACTCGAACCGGACTCGGGCTCGACCTCATCCGCAACGTCCCGCGGACGACACCACAACGTGAACGCGCCGCACACGAGGCGACGCCCGTGTTCACGGACCATGCGAAAATCGCTCTGGCGGCGGAGGTGCTGCTCAGGGCGAAAACGCATGGGAGAAACGCGCGCAGAAAGCGGCGCGGGGTGGATCAGACCACCGTCAGGCGCTTGCGGCCTTTGAGACGACGGGCCTTGATGACTTTACGGCCGCTGGCGGTGGCCATGCGGGCGCGGTAACCGATCTTGCGGGCGCGCTTTTTGCGGTGTGGACGGAATGTAGGTTGCATGACTTCTTGAAAAAAAGAGGGTCAGAGGTGCCCGAGCCCCCGGGGAGTGTCAAGGGCGCGATTACCGCCCCGGTTTGGCAGTTCTTGGGCGCCCGATTCCACCGTCTTTGTTCTTCATGCGCATCGCCGTCATCGCCGACACCCACGACCGCTACCCGCCGGGCTTGCCCGCGCGCTTGCGCGAAGCCGACGAGATCTGGCACTTGGGCGATGTCTGCGATCCGGCGACGCTGGTGGAATTCGAGCAACTCGGTCCACCGCTCCACGTGGTGCAAGGGAACAACGATTTCCATACGTGGCCGCTGGAACTGCGCCTCGGGCGTGGCGGAACGGTGTTCTTCCTCACCCATATCGCACCGCGCCGGGCGCCGGCTGGTGTCACGGTCGTGCTTCACGGCCACACCCATGTGCCGCGCGATGAGACGATCGCCGGCGTGCGCTGGTTGAATCCCGGTTGCATCTCGCGTCCGAATCGCGGCGCCCCGGCGAGCTTCGCCTGGCTCACGTTGGAGGAAGGTCGCCCGTTCGAGTGGAAACTCATGTCGCTGTGATCCGCGGAGGTCGTCTTGAGCCACAGGGGCAGGGAGATCACAGCGGCGCCGGACTTCTGCGAAGTCCCGCGGCGTTCTCCGTCTTTCCATGCTTCCGTGGTAAGAATCCCTCTCTGTGCTCTGTGGTTCAAACCATCGCAGAATTGACGCGTCGCAGTCGCTCATGACTCTCCTTCGCACGCGATGAGCGCAGAGCAGCAGCAGGACCTTTTCGGTTTGTTCGCGCCGGAAGCGGGCGTGCACAAGGCTCCGCCGTCGATACCTCACGCCCCCGGGGCGACGGTCCATCCCGCCCGGGTCGTCAACGCAGTTTCGGACGTTGGCGAGATCGTCTTCGAGCGCAGCGACCGCGCGCGCCAATATCGCCTCACGCTCCGCCGTGACGGCACCGCGGTGGCCACGATTCCGCTTCGCGGCTCGGAAAGAGAAGCGCTGCGGTTCGTCGAACAACATCGCGACTGGCTCGATCGCGCGCGGGCGCGCCAGGCCAAACGCCCCCGGGCCGCCGAAGTGTGGACGATCGGCACGCACGTGCTCTGGCGCGGCGAGATGACCGAGGTCCGCATCGCCACCTCGGGCGAGAAGCCGCAGGTCTGCCTCGCCGCGGATGTCTTTCGCGTGCCCCAGCTCGACGGCGATCTGCGACCAACGCTCGAGGCCCATTTTCTTCGGAAGGCCAAGGTCGAACTGCCCGCGCGCACGTGGGAGCTGGCGAGTGTGACCGGCGTGCCCGTCACCGAGGTGTCGGTCCGCAATCAGCGGTCGCGCTGGGGTTCGTGCACCTCGGCCGGCGTGATTTCGCTCAACTGGCGCCTCGTGCAGACGCCAGAGGCGGTGCGCGACTACATCATTTATCACGAGCTGATGCACCTCCGGGAGATGAACCACTCCGCGCGTTTTTGGGCGCGGGTCGAGGAGGTTTGCCCCGGCTGGCGGGACGCTGAACTTTGGCTCAAGCGCAACGGCTCCCTCGTGGGATTGTGATGTCCGCACCGGGCCACCCCGGAGATTTGCGGAATCGTTACCCGGACGCGCACCGGCGGCACGGTTTGTGGTCAGAACAGCTCGCCATGCCGAACCGCAAGACTCGCGCTGGAAAGTCCATCCTTCAGGCAAACCCCACTCCGGAGACCGCGAACGGGAGCGAATCCCGGCTCATGCGCCTCGCGCACGGAGCTCTCTCGGCGGTCAATCAGACCGCCACGAAGCTCGGCGAGCAGGCCACAGATTTCCACGTGCGCCTGTTCAATCCCGCGACGGTCGATCGGCTGCAACCCATCCTCACGCGCTATCGCGAGTGAGGGGTTGCTGGCCTGATCGGACCGGCGGGTCGTGTCCGCCGACCTTTCGCGGAGCGCAGCTTAATTGAAATCCACCAACTCCACCTCGAACACGAGCGTGGCCTTGGGCGGAATCTTCGGCGGCCGACCCTGCGCGCCGTAAGCGAGCCAATACGGGATGATCAGCGTGCGCTTCTCGCCGCGTTGCATATTGGCGAACGCATCCTCCCAGCCGCGGATTACGCTGCCGCCCCCCAGGCGAAACGTGATCGGCGTGCCGCGCTTGTAGGAGCTGTCGAAGGGTGTGCCGTCGAGCAGGCGCCCGTCGTAGTGAGCGACGATCTCGCTGCCCAGGCTGGGCGTGCCGCCGGAGCCCTGCGCTCGCAGCACGTAGGTCAGGCCGGACGGCAGCTTGCGGGCGGTGGGGTATTTCTCACGAATGGTCTGCGCATCGGCGGCGCTTAATTCCGGGACGCCCTCGGCCTCCATGGCCGCGCGCATCGCGGCGTTGATCGGGCGACCCGGGTCCTTGCGCTTGAAAGCGCCAGAGCGAACGACAAACGCCAGGGTGAGCAGGGCGGCGCCCATCAGGATAAGAACGAGAATGCTGCGCATGGTGTGGGGAGCGGTTAACACGCATCGCCGGGATTTTTGCAACCATCCGCCGCCGCGCTCGGGCGAGCCGAAGCGGAACGAATGATACGTATTACGAACTTTGGCCGATCGCGGGTCCTCGCCCACGGCACCGCTCGCTCCACCTTGCCGCCTCAGCGCGGCTCGAGCCTGAGCAACACGCCGTCGAGCACGGCGTCCGCCTGCAGCTTGATGCGCTGGCCCGGAGGAGGCGGGCGATCCGCGGGCGCGGTTCGCTGTTGTTCGGCGAAGGCGGCGTTCCCCTCCGCGATCGCGGCTTCGAGAAACGCGGTCTTCGCGTCGTGCAGGGCACCATCTTCGATCAAGTCGACGGGCACGGACGTGCGTCCCAGAAACGCGGATACAACCTCGTCGCCGATCCACAGGCGCCAGTCGTCCTCGTCGGCAAAATAGACGGCGAGCACGCCGCTCTTCGCGGTGCCGAGTCGCTCGGCCAGGCTGCGCATGTAAACGCCCGGGGCGGAGTCCTCCGCTCCGCTGGGCGGTTTAGCGAAGACGCGCGCGTAGACTCTCAGGCCCGTCGCGCGCTCGAAGTTGGCGAGTTTGAAGTTAAAATACTTCGCACGCGGCGGATCGATCGGCAGCAGCGTGTCGGGATCGTCGAAGTGGGCCGTCGCGTCCGGTTCGGCAGCGCCGGTGTAGCGTTTCGCCTTCGCGAGCTGGGCGTCGAACGCGGCTGGATCGGCCCGAAACGCCTGCGCGGCTTCACCCACGCGCAGGATCCGGATCGTGAACGCGTCGTCGGCTTGGATATCTTGCAACACGTCGAGCCCGTGCACCACGCGGCCGAACACGCTGTGAAGATAATTGAGACGGTTCGTGTCGCGCAGCGTGAGGAAAAACTCGCAGCTATTCGTGTCCGGCCCGGCGTTGGCCATCGAGAGCACGCCGGCGGCGTCGTGGTGCAGGCCGGGCACGAATTGATCCGGATAGGTGTAGGGCGTGCCAGGATCGTCGATGTCGACGTGGGCGTCGTGGTCGGGATCGCCGCTTTGTATCACAAAATTGGGGACGACCCGATACCAGCGCAGGCCGGTGTAGTAAGGTTGGCCGTCGCGCGGCGCCAGGGTGCCCTCGGCGAGCCCGACAAAACTGGTGACGGGCAGCGGGACTTTCTGGGCGAATAGTTCGCACAGGAACACGCCGCGCGGCGTGGAGAACTCGGCGTAAAGGCCGTCGGGCAGATCGGCGGCGCGCACGATCGATGTGAAGGCGAGGAACAGGAGCCAGCAGCAGGCACGCATGAGGCAGGGTGGCGCGCGCACCGAGTCGTGACAAATGCCGTTTCATGCCGCACCTCTGTGCGGATGAAGTCGTTCCTCATTGCGGCGTGTGTCGTGGCGTTGTGCGCACCGGGTCGTGCCACGGAGCGGACCGGGTCGGGACAAGGTCCGAACCGGGTCGCGGCCGTGTCCGCCCACTATCTCGCCCCGGCGCAGATCGATCTGGGCGCGTTGTTGCCGCCGCCGCCGGCGCCGGACTCGGTGGGAGGGCGCGCGGATCTCGAGACGGTGCTGCACGTGCAGGAGTGGCGCACGGACGAGCAGGTCGCGTGGGCAAAATTCGTGGAGCACGACGATTTGTTCAAACATGTGCGGGTGTTCGGCGAATGGTTCACGCGGGAGAACCTGCCGCAGACGGCGGCGTTCTTCGCGCGGGTGGATGAGGATGGTTACCCGATCAGCGTGGCTTCGAAGGCGTTTCATGGGAAACGGCTGCGTCCTCCTTTTCTGGATACGCAGGTGAAGCCGTGTGTGCAGCTGACCGACAGCGGCGCGTATCCGAGCGGACACGCCTCGCAGGCGTGGATGTGGGCGGTGTTGCTCGCGGAAATTTTCCCGGAGCATCGCGCGGAAATCTACAAGCGGGCGCGCGCGGTGGAGTGGGCGCGCGTCATCGGCGGCGTGCATTTCCCGACCGATGTCGAGGCCGGACGCCGCCTGGGCGAGGCGATCGGGCGCGAGATGTTGAAGAACCCGAAAGTGCGCGAAGAGATCCAACGCTGCCGCGCGGAGGCGGAGCCGTTCATGCGGTCGCAGCGAAAGGCGGCGTGAGCGCCGGCACTTCCGGCGGAGTTATTCTGTAATCGGGGATCTCCGGCTCAGAACGTCCGCGACAGCGTGATCGAGCCGAAGCGGTTGGGTTTGTCCTGACCCTTGAATTCGCGCGTGCGCAGGACGTGCGTGTAGGTCAGTTGCCAGCGGCGGATCACCAGGCCAGCGCCGACGGAGATGTCGGCGACGAAGTATTCTTTGTCGACGCTGGGGCTGTCGCGGAAGGTGTTGCCGTCGAGGAACAGGTCGCGGGCGACGGCGCGGCCGTCGGCTCCACCGAACACGAAGAGGCTGAGCGAGCCGCGTTCGCCGAGGCGCGGGTCGTTGTCGTCGACGGGGGTATTCACAACGCCGGCGCCGCGGATGAGATCGACGCCGAAATCGTTGGGCAGATTGAAGCCCAGGCGCGTGCTGGCGCCGACGTTGGCGTAGGTGGCGACGTTGCCGAGGCTCGCGCCCACGTGCGGCACGAAGTCGAAGCCCAGGGCGCCATCAAACACGCGGGCGAACACACGCCAGCGGCGCTCGAAGATCAGGTTCACGCCGACCTCGTCGTGGAGTTGCGAGTCCCAGCCGCGCGAGGGGCTGTTGCGAATCCAGTCGTGAAACGTGTTCTGCACTTCCTTCGCGTAGGAGTGCGGGCCGACCATGCCGACTTGCAGCGAGATGATGTCGAGCTGGTGCGGCGTTTTGCTGAGCAGGGAAAATTCAAGGTAGCTCCAGCCGGCGTAGGGGCGGTCGCTCGGATCGGGGATGACGAGGTCCTGGTCGCGCGGCGTGTAGATGTTTTGGCCGAACGCGAAGCCGAAGTTTTTCATCGTGCCCGGATCGTTGACGAGCGGGACGCGCTCGAGGGCGGCTTGCTGCCCGCCGGAGCGACCCCAGCCGGAAAGATCGCCGCTGATCCAGGACAGTTTGGCGCCGTTGGTGTAGTGGCGATCGGTGCCGCCGAAGTAGTCGTTTTCGATGTAGAGAGTGAAAACGGGAGCCTGCCGCGCACGGTCGTAGGTGGGGCCAACGGGCTCCTGCGCGAGGGCGGTGCCGAGCGTGGCAACGAAGAGGGTGGTAAGGAGAAGAGGGGATTTGTTCATGCTTGATGGCGCGATAGTAGCGCCTGCTGCGGAGGGGTTCCCCGGTGGCGAGGCGCTGGACGGCCGCCGGGGTTTCGCGCACGCTGCGACCGTGAAAATCCGGACGGTGAAGAAATCGGACTTGGCGGAGTGGGGACGGTTGCGGCAGGCACTCTGGCCGGATTGCCGAGGGCAGCGCGCGGAGGTCGAAATGCGCGAGATGATGAGCAGTCGGAGAAAGTTCGGCGTGCTCGTGATCGATCGCGGCGACGGAACGCTCGGCGGCTTCGCCGAACTGGCGCTGCGCGATGGCGTGGACGGCGCGAGGCAGGAGACGACGGCGTTTCTCGAAGGCTGGTTTGTCGACGAGGATCTCCGCGGGTCCGGGTGGGGCCGAGAATTAGTTCGAGCGGCCGAGGCCTGGGCCGTGGAGCGTGGGATGATCGAGCTGGCGAGCGATGCGGAGATGGAAAACGAAGCGTCGATCGCGGCGCACGCGGCGCTGGGCTTTCGCGAGACGTTTCGCGTGGTGCAGTTTCTCAAGCCGCTGCGACGAACGCGGGCCGCGCCGCACTAGGCTAGGGTATGCGATTCTTGGCGCCGGCGGAGATCACGTCGGCGTCGGCGAGCACGTCACGATTGGCATTGAAGATTTCTTCCCAGCGGGTGGGCGTGCCGTAGTAGAGTTCGGAGATGCGCGCGAGGTTTTCGCCCAGGGCGACGACGTGCTCGCGCGAGCCTCCGGCGGGAGGCGGCGCCGAGGAGAGCGTGATGTCGACAGCCGTGGGTGCGGCTGCATTCGGGTCTGACGCGGGGGAAGCGGGCGGGAGCGTGGCGCCGGGACGGGTGGGGGAGTCTTCGTGCAGGGGCGCGCCGGGCGGGGCGCCGACGAGGGCGAGCTTGGTCTTCAAGCGGGAGTTTTCCTCGGAGACGGTGAGGAGTTGCGCCTGCGTGTGGCGGAGTTCCTCGGAAACTGTTTCAAGGCGCGCGTGAGCTTCGCGCACCGCTTTGTCGGCTTGCACGCGAGCATCGTTGAGGAGGCGAGTGCTGGCCTCGTCGGACTCGCGCTGACGCTGCTCGGCCTCGGCCGCGATTTTGTCGGTGCGAGCTTCCAAGAGCGCGTAGCTGCGGAGTGCCGTGCGCAGCTTCGACTCAGTTTCGGCGAGACGCCGTTGGAGCTCCTGTAGTTCGTCTGGGGCGGATTCCGGCGGGGGCGCGGCGGGCAGTTCCGGTGGCGGGGGCAACTCCTGCGCGATTTCGTCGGCGAGGACGGGCGTGCGCGCGAGCGAGAGCACAATGAAAGTCGCAGCGATGAGGCGGACGGAGGGCGAGGTCATGGCAACGAGGTGAGGTCGCCGCATAGACCTTGGGAGAGGGAGAATGGCTCCCGGAATTTCTCCGGAACGCACGATGGGCTCACGCCCAGCTGCGGCTACGCTCCACCGCACGGCGCCATTGGGTCTGCAGACGGGTCATCGCCGCGCGAGGCGCTTGGGGAAGGAATGTTCGCTCGATTGCGCCCAAGGCGGCGAGCTGGTCCCGATCGCGCCAGAATCCGACAGCCAAGCCGGCGAGAAATGCGGCGCCGAGAGCGGTGGTCTCCGTGATACGGGGGCGCAGCACAGGCACACGGAGAAGATCGCTCTGAAATTGCAAAAGCGCGTCGTTCACCGTGGCGCCGCCGTCGACGCGCAACTCGCGGAGTTTGCGCCCGCAATCCGCCTCCATCGCCGCGAGCAAGTCGGCACTCTGGTAGGCGATGCTCTCGACCGCGGCGCGCGCGAGGTGCGCTGCGGTCGTGCCACGCGTGAGCCCCACAATGGCGCCGCGGGCTCCCGGGTCCCAATGTGGCGCACCGAGTCCGGAAAAGGCGGGCACGAAAAAAACACCACCGCTGTCGGGCACGCCCGCGGCGAGCGGTTCGATGTCACTGGATCGAGCGATGAGGCCAAGGCCATCGCGCAGCCATTGCACCACGGCACCGCCGATGAAGACGCTGCCTTCGAGGGCGTATTCGAGCGGCGCATCGGGACCGAGCTGCCACGCCACCGTGGTGAGGAGATTGTGGTGCGAGGCGACCGGTTTTTCGCCCGTGTGCAACAAGAGGAAGCAGCCGGTGCCGTAGGTATTCTTGGCCAGGCCGGGGCGGAAACAGCCCTGACCGAAGAGCGCGGCCTGCTGATCGCCGGCCATCCCCGCCACCGGCACGCCCGCGAGCGCGGGCACGGTGGTGATTTCGCCGTAGATTTCGCTGTTTGAGCGGACCTCGGGCATGACTTCGAGCGGAATGCGCAGGGCGCGGAGCAGGTCATGATCCCACGTGCCCGTGCGGAGATTCAGGACCAGCGTGCGGGAGGCATTCGAGACGTCGGTGGCGTGAACGCGGCCGCCGGTAAGCTGCCATAGCAACCAAGTGTCGACCGTGCCGAAGGCGAGTTCGCCGCGCTGGGCGCGTTTGCGGGCACCGGGCACATGGTCGAGCAGCCAGCGGAGCTTCGTGCCCGAGAAGTAAGGATCGAGCAGCAGGCCCGTGCGCTCGCGGAAGAGCGGCTCGAGGCCTTCGCGCTTCAGTCGCGCGCAAAGCGGGGCGGTGCGGCGATCCTGCCAAACGATTGCCGGCGCGACCGGGTCGCCGGTGCGACGGTCCCAGAGCAGCGTGGTCTCCCGCTGGTTGGTGATCCCGACCGCAG